>NZ_QSIG01000062.1:0-16237 GCF_003468525.1 Prevotella sp. AM34-19LB
AATTCATCAATAATACAAAATAATTCTGTAACTTTGTCCTTGGTAATCTCCATAATGATATCTTTTTATGTTTGTAACTAATTGGATTTCACCTACAAAGATACAAAAAATATCGGAGATTACCAACTTTTTTAGGCACTATTTCTTATCCCGAACTGAGGTATGTATGCCCTCGAAAAGGGATTGGGATGGAAGTGGCTCGGTATCCTCTTCGCCCTCTTTGCCGCCCTCGCCTCCTTCGGCATCGGCAGCACCGTACAGGCGAACGCCATCTCCACACTGGTAGAAAACCAGTATGGCATCAGTCCATACATCACCGGTGCCTTCGTCACCATCCTCGGTGCCGCAGTCATCATCGGTGGCGTGCAGAGTATCTCAAAAGTATGTGGAATGCTTGTGCCTTTCATGGCGCTTTTCTATGTGGCGGGCTGTATCTACATCCTGATTGTTAATCACGCCTATCTCCTGCCAGCCCTGAAGATTATCTTCGAATCCGCCTTCACTACCCGTGCAGCCGGCGGCGGTTTTGCAGGCAGCACCCTCATGATAGCAGCCCGCTATGGTATTGCCCGCGGACTCTTCTCCAACGAGTCTGGACTCGGTTCGGCACCTATCGTAGCAGCTGCCGCCCAAACCCGCAATCCGGTACGCCAGGCACTGGTATCCTCTACCGGAACCTTCTGGGATACCGTCATCATCTGTGCCCTCACGGGATTGGTCATCACCTCCAGCATCATCGCCTATCCTGATATCGACTACCACGATGGCGCAGCGCTCACCAAGGCAGCCTTCAGCAAGATACCATACATAGGAGCCCCATTGCTTACCATCGGCCTCACCACCTTCGCCTTCAGCACCACCCTGGGATGGAGCTATTATGGCGAACGCTGCGTAGAGTACCTCAAGGGCAAGCGCTGGATGCTCATCTATCGCATGTTGTATATTGTGAGTATCTTCCTGGGCAGTGTCATCAGCCTCGGACTGGTATGGAATATCGCCGACTGCATGAATGCCCTGATGGCGATACCAAACCTCATCTCCCTGCTCTGCCTCAACGGCATCATCGTTCACGAAACCCGCAAGTATCTCTGGCGAGGCCAGCTTGACAAGGATATGGACGAAAATGAAATCGAGGAATTAGAGTAGCGGATACAGAGATTAGCGAACTAACGTAGCGGATACTGAAGATGTTTCATGCTGTGGCCACCCCACACGGCATCATTCACGTATTCGAATCCCATATTGGCATAGAGTCTTTCTGCCTTCGGATTGCCCTTATCCACAAGCAGTCCAACGGCAGGAAGGCCCATTTCCCTGCCCTTTTCTATCACCGCCTTAAGCAGCATCTTGGCGATACCCTTACCACGGAAGGCAGCAGGCACGGCGAGGCTGTCGATATAGAGTTCGCCCTCCTGGGTTTCCGGATCCATTCCAGAATAGTCGATGCCGAAGGTTTCCTTAGCCTCCTCGATGAATCGCTTACGCAGCGTCTTGAGCTGTGCACCGTCGTAAGACACGATGATACCAGCAGTAATGCCCTCGCTATTGGTAGCCAGGAGCGTATTGCGGTAACTATACTGGCTATCCTCCATTTTTACGAGTCTTTCCATCACCTGGTGAAATTCCGCCAGTGTATGATGCGCTCCAGCCAGATTCTGGCAGCATCCTGGGTTCATCGCTTCCATGATAAGCGATGCTATGTGCGACGCCCCGTCAGGCGTAGCCGGTCCAATGTTTATCTTCATATTTGTTTAGAGTTATATCATTACATTATTTAATTAGTCATCCGATTCCCCTCTTCAAGTCAGAATCCGCTTGCAAAGATAGCAAAAACAATCGAGACAAAAGAATTTTTATATATTTTTCACCCTGCCCCATCAGTGCACTGCAAAATTTTCCCTTTATTCAGGTACTCTTTTGCAATGCACTACTTCTTGGTTTAGACGATGATTTGTGTTTAGAGGATGGTAATCCAGACGGATTCATTCTTTTCTCTCGCTTCGCTGATGCATTTCATCAGGCGATGCAGCCAGATACGGGAGTTCACCACCATGCCCTTCACCTTGTTCTCGCCCACCAGGATGCAGCCCTGGGTATCATCGGGGTAGTTGCCGGCATGGATGCGGATGCCCTCGAAATTAGGAACACCCTGCAGATACGGCAGCCACTCCTTGAAGCGGGGCGACTTGGTGACGAGCAACGGATAGGTACCCTCGGGAATCGCCGTAGTGCCCTTCATCTTCTGCGCCTTCTTGCCCGAAACCCTGCCCAGGCGCACGTTCACCTCCTCAGGCTGGAGTTCCACGCCCTTCAGGTTGCGCCACGTAGGCTCCAGGGTATCGCAGAAATAACACTCCTGCGTCAGTTTGCCGGCATCTATCTTATGCTCGAACCAACGCTTCAACTGTGGGTTCATCCATGAAGAGTGAACCACTCTCTCTACCTCCTCATCCTTCAGGATATAGAGGCGACCAATGGTATAGCTGTTCTTCTTGGCTATACGCTTCAATACTATTTCCATAAATATTCAATTAATTTAAAAATCAAGCTTCAAGCACCTGCCCGTCGTGGCGGTACTTCAGCTTCTTGAATCTGTAACTACTGTAACCGTAACCACTTTTCCCGTCCTCGCCGGGCGGAGAGATGCGCTCGATATACCCACGGTAAATCCACTGCTTGATCACATTCCGGGTACCCTTCGCATTCAATCCATGCTCCATACGGATGGCATCCAACTGCGGCATGGTGAAGATATCAGGCAGCAGCTGCAGCAGATTCTCCGGTCCACGCTTCGAACTCTTCTCGCCGGCACTGTTCTCCCGGGCTATCATATCGCCGAAGAAACGCATCTTGCAGTAGAGGTCGTAACGCTCGCTCCAGCGGATGAAATCATCCATCTCCGGCTCCCATCTGTAGCCGTTGGCAACATAGAGCACGCACGCCTTGAGGTAGGCGATGACGTTGGCACGGAACGAGAAATTCTCGAAGATGCGGTTCTGCGAAGTACGTGCAAACTCGGCATTCTCATTCTTCAATACCACGGCTAGATCATACGCCTCCTGGCATTCCACCAATCCCGACGCCATACAGAGATTTTCGATGTAGGGCTTCAGAGAATTTCTGAATTCATCATCGTAGGTGCCATAGATGGGAATATCCTCGCCAATCTCTCGCTCCGGAATGGTACAGAAGTTGATACGGCTCAGCGGACCATCGGTCAGCACCTTCGCAAAATATCGCTGCCCCTTGTCGATGGTGGTGGATGCATTCCAGTTGAAGCGAACGCAGACACGCTCGGTAACGCTCTGGATTCCTACGCGAGACTGTCCGAATTTGTTACTAGGATCAAAGGCGAGGCACATGATGCGGAACTGCTGATTGCCGATACCTCTCAGCGCATCAAACTGGTCGATTTCGTTGAGCGAAGTATAAAGGAAATGTTCCTTGGCTTCAGCAGTACGCATCACGAAGGCTGGGTTGGTCATATCAGCATCAATCTCCTGAATAATCAGATTCTCAGGGCGTTTGCGCTTATCCTTGTTGGCACCCTTACGCATCATCTCCTCTTTCCATTCCTTCTCACGCTTCAGGTTTTCGGCATCTCTTTTACGGATGTCCTCCATGATGAAATCGATAGGTTTCTGCACACAACTTTTACCTGCGCCTGTGCCTGCAAGCAGACAGGTCATCAGGGTAGCTTCGTGCTCCACGTTATCGATATATCTGAATTTCGTTCTCCAGAGATGGGTAGCCAGCGGAGGGAAAATGGCGCAAGCCACAGCCGGCTGATAGATTTCCGGAGTCTTGGATATCAGCAGCTCCACCAGTTTCGGCAGCTTCTTGGGCATCGGAGGCGGAGCAGGATAATCCTCGTCTTCACTTTGAACTTTGAGATTTGAACTTTGAACTGTATGATTAGCATTGCCTGCCATTTGCCCCATCAAGTCCCCCGTCAGGTGTCCCGGGGATTTGCAATCCCCGGCAAGCAAGCTATAACCATTTTGTCCAGCAAGAAAGTCCCCCGCCAGGCGTTCCGGGGATTTGCAATCCCCGGCAAGCAAGCTCTTAGCCGCCTGTTCCGCCAAGGCATTCACGCGAATCACATCCCTAGAAAACGGCTTGGAACTATCTCCATATTTCGCATAGAAATCATGGATAAGCTGGTGACAGTCATTCTCCTGATAATAGCTCGGCATTCTCTTCGCCACCACCTTCATCAGCTCCTCCTCACTCATCACACGAGAAGCGCCAGCACTCATAATGGCGAGCAGGGAGGAATGCCTGGACCCGACGGTATCAATATTCATCCCCTTCAGTCCTGCGGATTCCTGAAAGAGGTCGAAGGCTATGAGATTCTTGGCATCAACTTGCCCTGCTTCTTGGGCTGCCAGTCCGCCAGCTTTCTGAGCATTTCCAGAATGGCTGATATCAGCATCATCAGCACGATGGCTATTACCAGGTTGGGCAGGCTGAATAGCAGCGCCAGAAGGAACAGCAGAATAGCTGTCAGTGCCCTGAAATCGATTGTTTTGAACATCGTCATTACTTTGAACTTTGAGATTTGAACTTTGAACATTATGATTACTATCATTAGGTACTTGCCCCTGAAAGTCCCCCGCCAGGCGTTCCGGGGATTTGCAATCCCCGGCAAGCAAGCTGTAGCGAGCCGTCCCCTTACCATCAATCGTAAGCCCACGCTTCAGGAAAGCCTCTCTGCGAGCTTTGATCTCCTCATCCGGCAGCACCCCATACCACTCCTTCGAACGGTAAATCTCCGAGTCCTTATCCGTGATAAAGATGATTCGCTCCGGCGTGATGCAGCTCTTGTCGTAGGGAATCCCAGCCGCCTCGCAATACGCCTTCTGCGTCTCTTCAATCGTCATACCCATCGGCATTCTGATATCAATATGCAGCTTCTTTCTAGCCGAATACTCCAGATGCAGCAGCATCCCTTTCCATATCGTGTTGCTGCAGTTCAGCTCACGAGCCTTCTCCAGGGCAGCATCCACATAATCCACATCATCCACATCAATAGTCGTCTGAAAGAGGAAGCTTTCAGGAACCGCATCCTCACTAGATCGGTGATTATTCCTGAACTTAGAATAATGAATGGCACGGATAGGCAGCTGTCTTTTCAGCCCCTCCTTCGCCTTCTTCACCGCCTTTTCATCACCAGCATCTACGCCGGGAATCGCCTTTTCCCCACGTATCTGCGCAATCACACCCTTCAGCCACGGCTGTGCTATCAGGGTGTCATAGACATACAGGGGCTGGGAAGAATTCAATCTTCCCATATTGCCCTTGCGTGCCGGATTTAAAGCCATTACCTGTTGCTTTATCGCCATATTTCCATTTTTAATGATTATCCCAAATTCTTCACCTCATACAGTTCAGCAAGCTCCCAGAATCTGTGCGCCAGGTCATGGATAAACTTCCTGCCCTTCTCGGTCCATACGAGATAGGTATGCGTAACCGCCTTGCCCATTTTCTCCATTCTGCCATCGCATTTCGGATCCAGGAAGGCATTGTATCGGGTGCGGCTCTTCGCCAATCCCATGTGCGCATACTCCGCATAGAGCATATACTGTCCGCTCTGGTAATACTGGATATGCAGGGCGCACAGCGAGCGGTTCAGCTCCTGCGCTGTAATCCCCAGCTCCTTCGCCACCTGGGTAATAGTGAAGCAGGAAACAGAATCCAAGACATTATCCGAGTAGATCGCTTTAGGCAGAAGCCCATCCACCTGCTTCTCCAGGTTGATGACGTTCTCGCCCTGGATGGAAGCCCATCTCGTCTGCTCATCCAGCACCCCGTTGAGACGTCTGATTTCCACATCCTGCTCGCCGATGAGCTTCTTGTCAAGCCCCAACTGCACTTCCTGCTGATGCAGCAGCTTCTTCTGCTGCTCCAGCAGCATCTCCTTCTTCTTCAGGGTGGCACGGAGAATCTCTTCAGCATTGCGAATCGTCTCCTCCTCGCTCTCCCCCTCCTTCACCGGGATATAACCGCCCGTTTTGCGAATCTGCGGCAGCACCACCGAGGTAACCCAATCCTTGAACTTCACCGCCGTAGCCAGTTTCGAACCGAGCACCAGAGCATAGAAACCGCTCTCGTTAACGAAGTTCATCTGCACGTTCTGCACCTTTCCTTCAGAAACGCCAAAACGATTTTTGACAGTTCTAGCAATGCGGTATTTCGCCGTATCGCTAGACCTAACATGCTGTCTTACAGCGTCTGTAGCTCTCTTATACCCGAGCACATCACACAAATCCTTCGCACAGAACCAAGGCTCGCCCTTCTCATCAGTAACGATGCGAACCGTTCCGAAATCCGGATTCTCAAAAACAGCAGTCTGCACACTCTTCTTGGCAGAGCCGGCATTCTTGCCATCCTCCGCCTTCTGAATTTTTGAATTCATCATAAGCAAAAAAAATTAAGTAAATATATAAAAGGTACCCGACGGATACCTTTGCAAAAAAATACACGCTAAAAGTTTCCGCACATATTTTAAGTTGAGGAGTAACTCCTCTAACTTCCTCACAAAAAGTTCTGCAATAATAAATGTATCAACCTTGTCAAAGACCGATGGGCTGATACGCTGCGCCACTTACAACATGGCAGGAAAACTATCCCAGCAACCTGGCGATAGAAAACGCAAAAGCCCCAGACCTCAGAACCGGTATCGTTCTGAAATCTGGGGCAAAAGTACGGCGATATTTTGAAATAAAAATAGTACGGAGTAGTACAGCGTACTAGTACTAATACTTGCTAATCTTCTTGTTATATTCTATAGTTTGCTTGGTATTCTGACCATTCACAAACCCCATTCTCAACTTCTCTCTATTAATGTTCCACAACAAGGAAAAATCTTTCCAGCAGGAAGAAAGATTCAGCTCAAACTGAGCCTTCATGACAAGGCAACCCATCTGAGCAACAGTCAGTTGAGAAGCAGGCTGATAGTTCTCATCCAACACTCCCGCATCCTGCATTTTATGAAGCCAGCCAATCCCTTGGGGCGTAGAAAGCTCTTGGGGAATGACCGTAACCTTCGCTACCTCCTCTTTGGATTTATCATCCGTATTAGAATTCTCTTCAACCACCTCCCCAAAATCAGCCTCGCAGACATCATCCTGAGATGCCTGATTTCGAGTAAAATTAATAAGCTCATTGAAATTGTCAACATGGTCTATGCGAACCAGTCTAGACTGGTCATAGAAATTATAAGTATCATTTGTCGCCATCTTTCTACTTCTTTTTATCGTTCAATATTTTAAAACGGTTATATTTACCTGGAATCTGCACGAGGATACTATGATCGTAAAGATTCACGTTAACTACTACGACGATTAATCTCAGCTGGGCGAGCTTAATCAGCGACTTATAAAATAATTTAGCCATAATAATCCCTTTCTTAATCTTTAATTTTTGAAGGATTGACTAAAAACTACCATTTACTAGTTAGAGAGGGCAGCCCCCATGATTTTCATGAGGTGAGGCAGCTATCAAGGCGTTGTTGACTTATGACCAGCAAAACCCTAGTGGTTCATGTTATTTCTTTCATTTTCTTTGGTTTTTAAAAGTTTGCAATTGAATAAGTTGTTGTTTAGTATTATTACTCCGCCTTGTTCACAAACTGGCGGAGATCTACTTTCTTTTTTATCAAATCTTCCACCGCTTCAGCTCCTGCGCCATAGATTTCTTTATATTCTCTTTGCAGTTGATTGATGCGGCCAAGTCTTTCGTCTCTATCTTTAATATGCTTTTTAGATTTGTAGTTCTCTACGGCCTCATATTCTTCATGCAGATAGTGACCTATTATATAGCAGAATTTTAGAATGGTTTCAATCTTTATTTTAGAATCGAAATTCAGGAAATTCCGAATCGTATCATAAGAGACATGGAATTCATTCACGATTGATTTCCGAGGAGAAATATCCTCACCAATCATGATACCGAGAAGAGTTCCAATCCTCTCGATATATGATAATCTCATCAACCTTACAGCCGGAGATTCTGATTTTTCTATTTCTTTTGCCTCTTCAACCATTGCTATTTTTATTTTCTGTGTAAAATTAGCAATAATCGGTGGTATTTCCAAGCCTTTTACGTCTCTAAGGGGACGTAAAAAGAGTGCGTATTTTTTCCTGATTGTCAAATATATGTACGAAAAAGAGAGAAAGTGCGCATTTTTAGCGCTACACTTCCTCTCCTCGACTTTTATGGATGGGTAGGTAATTCTATTACCATTTCCACAGCTCTTGTGAACGACATGAGAGGAGGAATTTTCACCCCAGCGCTTCTCAGATAATTCACCAGTTTCTTCTTGCCCCAGTTGATTCTGGAATCTCTTTCGCGATAGAGTTCCCTGAGCTGTTTGACATTAGAAGGCAGAGAATCCAGCTTTTTCTTCAGCTCGGCAGGATCTCCATACCGGGTCATTTCCTCTATTCGAGCCTTCAAGGCCTTGTTCTCCTCCACCAGCTGGTCGTAATGGCGGAGCAAGACTTTTACCTGCTGCTCGTAAGGCAGGTCTTTGTTCATTTCATACATAAGCATTTCTCTTCACCGTGTAGAGAGGAGGGCCTAGAAATATAAACGACCTATGATGTAAAACGAGAGGTGGTGACACACCGCCCCTCACGCTGCACTAGAGAATCGCTAACAATAGAGTCCCTGTAAATATCACAAATATAATAAGCATAGACATACAGCCGGCCTTCTCCTGAGGTTTCTCATGGGCGTTATTAGAACAACCAACAGGCTTATCTATCTTCTTTTTACGAAAATCATAATATTCATTAGATGTATCTAATTTCTCTCCATGCTGCTTTAGCTTATCTATTTGCTTTTGTGACTCCTTTAATTCGTTAATAGTATCCTTTACAAAATCGTAGCCAAAATTACCAACAAGGGCTAAATTATAGTCCCCTTCATCCTCATAAAGCTTAAAAGCAATAACTCTAGAAGCCAAACATAATTGGTTAGCAGAATTAAGCTTTTGATAAATAAAATAAAGACAGAATAGCTTTCTACCTTTTGACATTTCATTTGTTTGTGATAAAACAGAATCAGGAACGTGTCCAATTAAATCTCCATCAGAGCTGTAGATACCATCATTAAGCATATAACCTGAAAAGAGACCCATTTCTTCTGGCTCTATAAAAACAACATTCAAATAACGATTGACATCTTCAATATAGAAATGCGAAACATCTAGTGACCAATCTTTCGTTTTCTCGCTTGAAGGCAATATCTCATAAGGTAATATGTTGAATCCAAATTGATCTAACAAACCTTCACCATTCTCTACATATTCGTTATACTTGGTCTTATCCAATTTACCGTTCAATTCACCTAACTGCTCCTTAGACGCTTCCCCTAAGCTAACCGTATAATCATTGATTACTTTCTGCATCATATCCTCCTTTCCTTCATACAGTTTTAACAACACAGCAGTTCCTTGCATTGCAACTTTGCCTTCATTATCGACAAAAGGAGCTATCTGCAAAAAACATGGCATCATTTCACCCTCCGTAAACTTGTTGACTTTGGCAATTTCAGTCTTTTGAATATAGCCAACAAGCTTCCCATCATTTGCATAGATACCGAGAGCAGATGAATCAACCGGATTATCAGGCTCGTTTTCAATATAGCCAGCCAACAACCCAAAATAATCACTGTCATTTTTATCTAAATGATAATTGATGCCGGCAATCTTTACTTTCATAGACATATCTTCACAAGCAAGATTCTCGTTGTCTACGGAATATGTTACTGTAAATTTGAAAGATAAATTCTTATCCATATTTTCTATTTTTACAAACTCAACAATACCTAATCCTCACTCATGTATTGCCCTACATATACCATGAAGACAATATCCTATCAATCAAAGCACGAGCATAGAGTATAGCTTCCTCTTCAGGAACTTCACTTCGCTCATCATACCCCCAGTCATTCACAAACTCGGCTCTTACGATAAATTCAGCCTCCTCTCTTTTAAAAGATTTAGCCCACTTGGAGAACTCAGGCGCATTCTCCGCCTGAGCTCCATGGATAAAGTCTGTAATATAAGTAACCAACCAGTTACTCAATTCATTCATTTTAATCGTTTTCATATCTACTTTATAATATAATTTTCTACTTTTATAATTTCACCCAATGTAAGTTGCACACTCCATTCAGCCAAGTTTCCTTTTATATTCTCGGCTTTAAAGTTAATGCGGTTGATAGCTATAAGAGCCGAAGCATTGCCATTGACAAGTTTGAGATAACGGAATTCTCTTGCTACATAAGGGAACTTGCCCCCATTATAGTCATTCAAGTAATAACGCTTACCTTCCTCCACATTCTGTTTATTATAAAGCGGAGTTCCCTGCTCATTTACAGCCAAATAGCGAGAGGCAGTACTTTCTGTGATTGTACGAACAAAATTTTTTCTTTCTTCTACGACTATATGATAGAAGTCATCATGTTTCACCTGAAGATACAAGGTGTTGTCTTCTGTAGCTATAGCCAGTTCTCTCTTGGCCGAATCAGAAATTCCACTCATTCTACCAGCCACATCAATACTTACCTCAGCCCCATTAAATGAAAGTTTTGGTAACTTGCCAACTATCTGCATGGTCTTGATACTAACATTAACGATAGAGCAAAACAAATCAAAAATATATCTTGGATTCTCGTGTTCTCTCGACCAATCGTTAGGGTCATTTCTGATGCCACTCTTCTTGTCAACAGTTACAGCATAACGCTCAATCAACCATTCAATGGCAGACTTGCCATTTACCACATAGTCATAAGCCTCAACAGGGATATTCCTGATGGTGATGTAGTCATTATAGATGATCGTATCCTTCTGATCTTTATTCGGGAATCTCATCTTAGGAGTCACAGAATAATGCTCATATTGATTCTTGCCATGATATGCATCTACAATCTCCAAGCCTTCGTAAGCAGCCACACTCTCATAGTTCAGATGTAACTTGGCCAAAGCCTTACCTGCCTGATAGAAATCACGGAAAGCATCAACATCCTCGATGATTGGAATACGAGGGAGACTCTTCTTCAAATCAGCTTCAAACATGGTACGATACTCTGGCGAATGCAAGAAGCCATAGATATAATAGAATATCATTTCTTTATCTATCGACTTAAGCTTCAATCGTGTACGCACTTCATTAAGTATCCAGTTACTGATGCCATCATGACGAATGTACTCAGATTCTGGATTTTCATCGAAGAGTGAAAGCTGGCGTGTCTTTGATTCTTCATACCAGTAAAGAGGAAACAGCTGCGTATCGCCAATAAAATGCAAATCAGCGATATTATTTGTTATCAATGCAGAAAGTCCTTTGCTTTGACTTACGCATGAAATACAAATCATCATATTTTGCATCTCTATTGTAGGGAATAACTTCGGTGATAATCCCATACTTTCAATTAACTCATTCGAGAAATACAGCAATTGCTTGCAAAATGGTCGATATAGACTTGTAACAACCTCACTATCAGCAGCTATAGATTGGTTTTTAACAACCCTATTACGTAATCCTCTTGTCCAGCTTATCTTTGTATCATCCTTATCAATAAAATCTTCAACTTTTATTTTAGGATTCTTATTTATGGCACCTTTATACTCCTCTACCTGCTGATTATAAAAAGAGATCATATTAGAAACATTATTATTCAAATGTATCTTACTGAAATTATATACCCAAGCATCTCTATTAGTAGCAATGCCGATAGCATAAGTAGAATACATAGAATGGGAATTAACAGCAAACTTCTTATCAGGAGCCAAAGGAATAAGTTCTTTAAAGCCCTCATTGCGCATGCTAATCCAATCACCATGCTGGTTTGGAGACAAGATGGTCCAATCCAAGTTTTTTCCCTGGATACTCTTAAACTTCTTAACCAATGCTAACTTCTGGTCAGTTGATAAGTAATCACCAATATCATGATAAAAAATAGTTGCCTTCTCATTCGGCAATTGATTTGGCTTTTTAACCAAAATAGTTATTGATATTGGAGTACGAGAACCCGAATCGAAAATTCCATCGCCTTCTTTCTTACGAAGTTCGCCTGATGTTCTTGCGTTACCTCTCAGATTAAGAATATAAATCTTAGAAAATTCTCTTTCCAAGCATTTTCGGAATCCATCGTTCGCATTTCCGTCTAACCAAGCACCATTGCTGATGAAGCCGATTACTCCACCCTCCTTATTCTGTGCTAATTTATCTGATGCCCATCGGAAAGCTTTGACATACATATCGTATGTAGATTTGTTCAACCCAGCCTCCGACTGTGCCACATAAGTCTCGGTGATACGTGCATCCAAATATTCGTACGACTGATTTTGAGCATTGTCATTAGCCGATTTTTGACCTACAGAATATGGCGGATTGCCAATAATCACTTGGATAGGCAATCTCTTCAATTTATCCACATGTTCAGAATTCTCAGGGAACCATGAGCTGTCTAACTTACCCTCTTCATGTTCTGAAATTTGGAAAGTATCTGTTAAGCAGATTCCATCATAAGAAACATATTCCTTTCGAAGGGTCAATTCATGGAACACACTCTCTATGTTGACATCCGCTATATAGTATGCCAACAGAACAATTTCATTACAGAAAATTTCATGTCTGTATTTGCGCTCCAAATCTTCAGGCTTGATAAGACCACTTTGCATAAGACGAGTAATGAAAGTACCCGTACCCACAAATGGATCAAGGATATTGACATTCTCGTCAGATAAGGTGCAATCAAACTCTGATTTCAAAACATCATTTACAGAGCGAATAATAAAATCAACACATTCAATCGGAGTATAGACAATACCCAGCTTTTCTACAGTCAGAGGGAAAGCTCCCTTAAAGAACTTCTCATAGAGGGTCTTGATAATAGACTGTTTGCCTTCCAGGTTATCAATGTCGCTTACATTTCTACGCACATCCTCATAGAAATTAGCAAGAGCCTCGGTATCTCTGTCAACATCCTCCTTCTCTAAAATGTCGAACATTTTTTGCATGGAGCGGCTTACCGCATTGTTTTCAACAAAACGGTATTTCTCAAATAAAGCATCAAAAACAGGGCGGGTAATCATGTGCTGAGCAATCATCTCAATAGCCTGATTCTTATCAACACTAGGATTGATATTCTGCTGCAAGCCCTTCAAGAACTCGTCAAACTCCTTGGTAGCCTTACCATTCTCTATCAATTTCTGGATACGATAAATAAACTTTTGAGCAATATCGCCAACCTTCTTAGCCCAATTTTCCCAATACAATCGGTCACCAACCTTTTCTACCAATCTGGCATAAATGCCTTCCTGCATCTTGCCAAACTTGATTTCTAGTTCTTGTGCTATCTCTTCTTGCGATAGTTGCTTGCTACCTTCTACTGCTTCCCCATCTTCGTCATGTCCGGAAACCGAACCGCCATCACGCATTGAAAAAGAATAACCAGGAATGGTACCAATGGTTACTTTAGAAGGCTTATTTTTATTCAAGTTGATTTTTTCGACCGTCGCATTGAATTGGTCATCATGAGCACGCAAGGCATTCAGAATATCCCAAACCACTTTAAAACGATGGCTCTCCTTGCCTAAAATATCATCAGGATTAGCACCTGGAGGCAACACTACAGGCACAATAATATATCCATACTTCTTCTCATCGGCCATACCCTTATGGAAACTGCGCATGACACGACCTACACTCTGAACTACATCTACCTGACTATCACGGGCTGACGCAAAAACAACAGCATCAAGAGCAGGCACATCTACGCCCTCAGAAAGACAGCGAACATTCGAAAGAATTCGACATTTGTTATCATCGCCGGTATCTTCCTTCAGCCAATCAATCTTCTCTGAACGAAGTTGTGCATTCATAGAACCGTCAATGTGCTGAACTTCAATATCCAGCACATTATCACGCTCATTTTCATTTACATCTTTTTCTTTATAAAGTTTTGTCAGCTTAGGAAATTCTGAGGCAAATTCGGTAGAACAGATACCGCCATTGCTTCGTTTTCCACGATTGATAGATGAACAGAACACCACGGCACGATGCATCTTGGAAGGATCCTCTATCAAGGTAACGCCCTTATCACCCTTGATACGCTTTGACAAGCCGTTTAAACAACCTACCAATTTAGTGTAGTCATCAGCATTCAGTTCTGTATCATCCTTCAATTTATCCTTCAAATCATCCGATAATTCATCCTCCGAAACTGTAAGAACAAGTACTTTATAATCAGTCAGCAAGCCTAAACTTACAGCCTTTCCGAATCCGATTCTATAAAATTCTTTTCCATAGATACTTTCATCATCCATACTCCAGAGGATGAAGTCTTTCTCTTCAGCATTCTTCTTTACGCTATCTTTATAATAACGAGGAGTCGCAGTCATATAAAGACGCTTTACACCCTTTACATACTCATTGTTATGTATTTTCGTGAAACTGCTTTCATTTTTAACTTTTGACTTTGCACCAGTTGTACGGTGAGCTTCATCACATACGATATAGTCGAATACACCAAATTTCCCATTATTTTCTTTTAACAACTGAGCCTGAGCAGCAGCTACCACATCAATACTCTGGTATGTTGAGAATACCACTATAAATTCGCCATTTTCCTGATAGGTTTTAAGCTGCTTTACAATAGTATCTACATTAGTAGAAGCAGGGAACGACATATCCAAAAGATTATTTTCATCGTCATCCTCAAATCGTGAAGCACTAGCATCAGAGCAGATACAAACTGGTTTAATCTTGTATTCAGAATCAGTAGTCCAATTCTGCATACCCTGACTTAAGAGGGCAATACTTGGTACCATAAAGAGCACCATACCCTTACCCTTAGTTTCATTTTCTATAATCTTAAGCGAGGTATAAGTTTTACCTGTACCACATGCCATGATCAACTTACCCCTATCATGATTCTTGTAATATTCATGAGCTTTATCAAGAGCCTCTATTTGATGAGGACGTATAGTTTTCCCTGCAAGCAAAGCTTCCTTGCCCTGCTTGCCCTCAACAAGTTCCTTCCAATTTACACCAGAATACTGAAGACGGTTTGCATAAATAGGAATAAACTGTATGGTCTGATGCTTAGTTGCTTCCAAAGCATTCTTCCCCCAATGTGATGATGTAGAAACCCACACCATTTTATCAAAACGCGAAGTATGCATTTCATCATCAACAAATACTCGGTTTGCGTTTGAGATAAACGAATCTACCATACCCTTGCTCATTACAGCATCCTCCTTGTAGCATTTGCATTGTATAGCCCAATACTTCCCTTCGTCAGTCTTTGCAACAAGGTCTATACCTAAATCGATTCCACCCAAGCTTTCTTTGCCAGGGAATTCATCCCAAAGCCAGACTTTCTCCAAAATATTTGCATACTCGGGGTCTGTCAAGAGCCAACGCTTGATTAATTTTTCAAACTTTGCTCCTTTATCATGCTCAGTAATAGATTCTTTTCTAAAACGAGCCAATATATCCTTAAATGTTATGGTTTCTGTAGCTGATGCAGCTTGATTATCTATCATACTATGCGTAAATAATTTAACGACAGTACTCTTCCTCTTCATTCCAGAAAAGTACCATCAATAGTTATACAATATGACACGAATGCGCCAATGATACTTTTCTAAGAATTAATGATTAAAATGGAGGGTAACTTCCCCATCAGGCATTTCTTCAATGCTCTGCACCCATTCGATGCAGCCTGATTCGGGATTTACGTCTATCGAATATTCGCTGCCTTCCTTTTGACCATCAAACTGCACGGCAAAACGCCAAAGACCATCTTTCAGGACTTTGGTAAAGGCAATTTGCATTGTTGAAGCATGCGATAGGGATATATCTAATCGCTTAGCTATCTCTTCATAGCTAAGTATCCATTTGGGATGATTCGTATCTTGATTGATAAGGCACGCTATACCTGTAGAAGTATATGTGATACCCTCTGTTTCACTAATGGCATAGTAAGTACGTGTACTATTAGCTTCAATACGGATGACACGCTCACCAGTATCAATAGTTTCATCCTTGCTACAACTGGCAAGAACGAACGTTAGTATAAAGGCTACAAGAGCCTTGACGCCCCACTGATAGGGGGAGGCCGTCCGAAAACTTAATTAGGGAAGCAAACAACTGAATTGGGCATTTTTCTTTTGCTCTTTATAGTTAATTAACCTCGTATCTTCTTGATTCTCAATTAT
>NZ_QSIG01000063.1:0-14699 GCF_003468525.1 Prevotella sp. AM34-19LB
TTGTCTCAGCAACCATCCAAGATATATAGATGGTTGCCAAGCCACTGTGTCCCTTATATAAAAACATTATAAAGCCTTTAGGCTGAGATTATTATCCCGAACTGAGGTAGTATCTATGATAAAATATAAAGAAAAAGGAGTTAAGATGAGGGTCTTAACTCCTTTTTCTTTATATATATCGTCTTTATTATGCTTGGAAGATTCTCGCCAGATAGTCATAGTGTTCGCCTTCTGCCACGAGTTCACCATGCAACCCGCAGGTTTCGGCGATGGATTTCAGTAATGGGAAATCCACGTAGAGCCAGTCGAAGCGGTCGCCCTTTACATCCTTGTAAATCATCTGATAATCTACTTCTCCGTAATAGGCTCCATTCAGATTGATGTCGAAACTTCCATCCTCATTCTCGTAGATGTATTTCAGGTCAGAGGAATCGATGAGAATCTGACCGCCCGGATTCAGCAACGCCTTCAGACGCTGGAAGAGGGCTGGGAGATGTTCTATCTTCCCGGCAATTCCCGTTCCGTTCATCAGAAGGAGAATCGTATCGAAACCCGTTCCCAGATGATCGTCGAAGAGATTGATGCATTCCGCATCCTTCACCCCTCTCAACTTCATTGCTTCGCAACTTAAAGGCGAAATATCTATCGCCTTCACCGTAAAGCCCTTCTCCTGCAGGGCGAGCGTATGGCAACCGCTTCCGGCTCCAATATCCAGCACCCGTCCCTTGGCTAGCTGCAAGGCTTTCTGCTCCAGCACCGGCATTTCCGGGACGCTTCTGAAGAGATGGGTTACTGGCATTTCGTCTTCCTCGAACATCGAAGAGAGCACTCTCAGTCGGGCCGCCTTCCCCTGCTTCTGGAAATCGAGAATGGCTGCGCCCATCGGGTCTTTATCTGCTGATAATATTTCTGTATTCATTTTCTTTCTATCTTGTATCTTAAGTTTCTTGAATTCTTCTGCAAAAATACAATAAAGTTTTGATAAAACAGATATATTTCTGAAAAAACTAATCAGATTTTTATTCGTATCTGATTGCCTCGATAGGGTCGAGTCTTGCTGCCTTCTTGGCTGGATACCATCCGAAGAACACGCCCGTAAAGGTACATACGGCGAAACTCATGATGATGCTCCAAGGCTCTATCTGAGTGGCTATGTGCAGGAAGGCATTCAGACTCAGCGACAGACTCACTCCCAGAATCACTCCGATGATTCCACCGGTTACTGAGAGCAGAATCGCCTCGATGAGGAACTGGTTCAGAATGTCAATTCCCCTGGCTCCCACACTCATTCGAAGACCGATTTCACGGGTTCGCTCGGTAACGGAAACGTACATAATGTTCATGATTCCAATACCGCCCACCAGCAGGGAGATTCCTGCCACACTGCCCAGAAGAATGGTGATGGTGGACATGGTGGAGTTCATCATGCTGGAGATTTCCTCCTGCGAACGGATGTTGAAATCATCCTCATCAGCCTCGGTGGTGGCAGTAGCGTCCTTCAGCTTATGGTTGCGGCGGAGAATTTCTGAAATCTGATCCTGCGCCGGCTGGGAAGCCTCCTCGGTAATGGCTGAACATACGATTCCGCCCAGATAGGTCTGTGCTAGGATTCGCTTCATCACGGTGGTGTATGGGGCGAGGACGAGGTTATCCTGGTCCATACCCATCGAGTTGTAACCCTTCTTCTGAAGCACACCTATCACACGGAACGGGATGCTGTTGAAACGTACTACCTTGCCGATTGGGTCGCTGCCGTCGGGGAAGAGATAATCCACTACGGTCTGACCGAGAATGCAGACCTTGGCAGCTGCCTTGATGTCGGTATCGGTAAACATTTCTCCATCTGCCACCTTCAGCTGGCGGATACTCAGGTAATCCTGGTTCACGCCATAGATGGAACTCTGCGTATTGTTGTTGCCGTAGATCCACTGTCCTGAACTGTTTACGGTAGGCGAAATGGCACTGATGTAATTACAATCCTCCTTGATGCTCTGGTAGTCGGTCTGCTTCAGGGTCTCCATCGATGAAGCATCCTGTCGCACACCGCCTCTCATGTCGGCACCCGGCGAAATCATAATCATATTGCTACCCATCTCGGCGATGTTCGCCTTGATGCTCGCCTTACTTCCCTGTCCGATGGCAAGCATCGTAATCACGGCAGCAATACCGATGATGATGCCCAGGGCTGTGAGGAAGGAGCGCATCTTGTTGGCTGCTATCGCTCGAAGTGCTATCTTTAAAAGATTCTGATAATTCATTTTCTATACTATTATTCGTCCGTATTGGCTGGCAGAGCGGCAAGACCTTCTGCAGCCGAAAGGATGTTGTCATTATAGGTGTCGCTGATAATATGTCCGTCGCGCAATTCGATGTTGCGGCTGGAATACTTGGCGATATCCGGGTTGTGGGTTACGAAGATGATGGTTCTGCCCTCGGCGTAGAGCTTCTGGAAGAGAACCAGAATCTCGAAACTGGTTCTCGTGTCCAGATTACCCGTTGCCTCGTCGGCGAGAATCACGGCTGGATTGTTCACCAGTGCTCGGGCGATGGCTACACGCTGCATCTGTCCACCCGACATCTGATTGCTCTTATGATAGAGTCTCTCGCCCAATCCTACAGCCTTCAGAGCTCGATGGCACGCTGCTTGCGCTCTTCTGCACTGATGGCAGGATTGTACATCAGCGGCAGTTCTACATTCTCCACGCTCGTGGTCTTTGGCAGAAGATTGTAGTTCTGGAAGATGAAGCCAATCTTGCGGTTGCGCAGGATGGCTCTGTCGTTGCGGCTCATCTTGCGCACGCTCACGCCATCCAGGTAATATTCACCCTTGGAAGGGGTATCGAGACAACCCAGCTGGTTGAGCAGGGTTGATTTGCCGGAACCCGACTTACCCATAATGGTAACGAACTCGCCCTCGTAGATCTTGAAGCTTACGCCTTTCAGGGCGTGGACGGTTTCATCACCCACAAGAAAGTCGCGGCGCACGTTGTCGAGCTCTATCACCACCTTCTTGTTCTCGTTGTTATTTGATGTTTCAGACATAATGATTCTTTTTTACTTCTCCCCTTACTTCTTCTTTCCTCTAGGACCCGGACCGCTGATCAGTCCCTGGCTCTGCTGTGGAGCATCCTCTTCTTCCGGAACATTCACCACGATTTCCGTAACAATCTTATCGCCCTGCTTCAATCCCTTGGTGATTTCTGTATTGATTCCATCACTCTGACCGATGGTTACAGAATGAGCGGTGAGGGTGTTGCCATTCAATGTCCAAACCTTGTTTTTACCCTTGCAGTCCACGATCTTCATATCCTTGCCCACGGTTTCCTTGGTAGGGGTAAAGCGGAGAGCCTTGTTGGCTACGGCGAGCACGCCGCTGCGCTCCTGGGTGTAGATGGTAACGTTGGCAGTAAGACCCGGCTTCAGTTTCAAATCAGCGTTTGGAGCAGAGATTACTACCTCGTAAGTTACTACGTTGTTGGTAGTTGTAGCTTCCAGACGCACCTGCTTCACGGTTCCCTCGAAGGTATCATCCGGATAGGCATCTACGGTGAAGGTTACTCGGTCGCCCTCCTTTACATTGCCGATATCAGCCTCGTCCACGTTGGCAACCACCTGCATGTTGGTCAGGTCCTTGGCGATGGTGAAAAGCTCTGGGGTGTTGAAGCTTGCTGCTACGGTCTGACCTTCCTCTACGCTCTTCGAAATCACGGTTCCGTCGATAGGAGAGGTGATAGTAGCATAGCCGAGGTTGGTCTGCGCTCTCTGTACGTTTTCCTTGGAAGAGGCAACCTGCTCCTTCGCCTGGCGATAGGTGAGAAGGGCATTCTCGTATTCATCGGCGCTGACAAGTCCCTTCTTGTAAAGGGTTTTGTAGCGCTCCATATTGGCTGCCTGATAGTTCAGACTGCTCTGTGCGCTGGCTAGGTTTGCCTTCGCGGTATTCAGTTCGCTCAGGAGATTGGTCTTGTCAAGTTCTGCAATGACCTGTCCCTTCTTTACCTGGGAGTTGTAGTCCACATAGAGTTTGTTGACGATACCGCTCACCTGGGTACCCACGGTTACTGAGGTTACAGCCTCGATGGTACCCGTAGCGGTTACGCTGTTCTGCAAGGTTTTCAGCGCCACTTTTTCCTCCTTGAAGTTAATATCTTCCTCCTTTTTTCCGCCCGACATCGCCCATGCCGCCACGGCAACGATTACTATCACCACGACAGCAATCCAGATTTTGCTAATTCTCAACTTTTTCATTTATATTCAGATTAATTTAATTCGAAATAATAAAACTTTGTTAGGGAGGGGAGTTAAGGAGCTCCTTAACTCCTTCACCCTCCTTAAATATGTCCCTCCTTATAGAATTTCAACATATTGATGTTGAGGATGGCGAGGTATTTCGCCTGAAGCTCGTTCTGCTTCGCTTTGAGCAGGTTATCCTTTCCTGTTCTTAGCTCAACGATGTTCTTCAATCCCAGCTTAAACTGCTCGCTCAGCAGATTGTAACTGGTCTGGGCACTCTCGCTGCTAACCTTCGCCGCCTTAAACTGGCTCTGGTTGGTGGTAGCCTGCAACCAGTAGTTCTCTATGGTAGAGTAGAGCTGAGTCTGCTGGTTCTTCAGGTCGAGCTGGATGTTTTCGCGCTGAATCAATGCCTTGTTCACCTGAGTCTTAGTAGAACGGTTTTCAAAGAGAGGGATGCTCACGCCTACGCCGCCTCCAACGCTGAAGTTGGTCTTCAGCTGCTTGGCAAGACCATTGTTGTTCATGGAAGTATTGCTGGTGGAGAAACCGCCGTTAGCGCTGATGGTAGGCAGCTTGCCCGCCTTCGCAATCTTGATGTTCAAGTCGTTTTGAGCCAACTGGTTCTTGATGGTCTTGAACTCCGGACGGTTTTCGAGAGCCGCAGCATAGACTCCGTTCATTGCCGGAACAGCCACGAGTGCCATCTCATCGGTGGTATTCGGAATCTCGATATCGAACGCCTCATCGCTTGTAATCAGAAGCAGTTCCTTCAGCTGTCGCTTGTAGTTCTTCACATTGCTTTCAGCCTGCACGATGTTGAATTCATCCTGAGCTCTCTGAGCGGTGAGCTGTGCCAGGTCTGCCTGACTCATTTTTCCAATCTTCACCATCTCCTTGCCACGTTCTTCGTTCTGCTGGCTCGAGAGATAGCTCTCCTTGTTCACCTGGATAGCCTCCGTGGAGTAGAGGATCTGCACGTAGAGCTGTGCAATCTGTTCCTGCAGCTTGATAGCCTGAGTGGCAGAATCAAGATCGGCAGCCTCTTCAGCAAGTTTGTTCAGCTTGATCTGGTTATGGTTCTTGTTTCCGTTCCAGATGGTATAGTTTCCCGCTACAGAATAACTTCCGTTGTAATATACTTTGTCCACACTTGCTCTTGAGAAACCGTCTCCGCTGATTCCGCTAGCCACCCACGGTGTATAGTTCACGCTTTGGTTGGTGCTGGCACTGAGCGAAGGAAGCAATGCCGCTTTCGACTGTAGATATCTTCTTGGGCGCTTGCCTTGGTAAGTTGCGTCTTCTGAAGAGAAATGTTGTTGGCAAGCGCATAGTCGATACAGTCTTTCAGCGACCATTGTCTGGCTTGCGTTGCTAATGGTGCCGCCACAAGGAGCAGAGCAGCCATCGCGTTTTTTACTTTTCCGTTCATAATCTTTTTCTGTTTTCTTTTTACCTGTTTTATTTATTTCAGAAACGTTATTAATCTGATTACATTTAGACGGAAAAGTTTAGCATAAAGTTTCAATTTTAACAATCCTTGTGATTTTTGTGAAAAAATGGCAAGGGAGGGGGAAAAGAAAAATCCGTGAGCAAGATGCGCATCTTGCTCACGGATTTGATTCTGTGGTTATCTGGTATCCGTTAGGCGTCCTTCCGGATTTGCAATCCGCATCAATCACCTTATTTATTTGCTATTTCTGATGATTTCCTCAGCCTTATCCTTTTCGCTGTCAAAGCTGAATACTTTATAGATGAGACCTGTATTCTGAAGATCCACGATATGTGGCGCCATCATTTTGAGCGCTTTCAGCTGTTCGTCGTCGAAAGGGAATATCTTCATGATGCGGACCACCTGGGCGCAGGAATAATAGCAGCCGAGGCTTGCCACTTCTATCAGGTCGAACTTGTTGTCATCGAAGCTTGCTTTCTTCACCTTATTATATAGTTTGGAGAAGGAAGCATCATCGAGGCTGTAGCCGTAATCCATTCTGCCATCGGGATCACATCTTCCATCGTAGAGGGGTGGAGTAGGGTGTTGTGGCTGCTGTACATTTGATGTCTGGCTGTTGGGGTCTATGATTCTTGTATTGTACTGCACAACCTTTCCGTTTCTGTCGAAGAAGACCGTGATGTACTTGGAATCTCCAAACAGATTATTATATTTAGCATATTCCCATTTGTCCCCATACATGTCGAAACTGGTGAGTTTAGGTTCTCCGAGAATGGCTATTACTTCCTGCTTGGTCATTCCCCGCTCCACGTTTCTTTTTCCCTTAGCCGAAGCCGAGAGGCATACGGCAAACATCAATATTGTTGTGACGATGAGTGCCATTACTTCATTTCTTTTCATAAGCGATACTGTTTTTGAAAGTTATAATCTTGAGCCCCTTTTAAAAAGAGTGCTCGGTCATTATCTTGTTTACGCCTGCAAAAGTACTACTTTCTTCCGAAAAAAACGAGATGGATTCCCTAAAGTAGAAGGGGGAATCCCTATTCCTGATTAGGGTGAAAGGTTACGACCTCAAGGTGGAAAAGATACCTGCTAAAGAGCAAAGGATACCACCTCGGCATGGTACATTTGGCGAAAAGATGGTAATTTTGGTGGATTGAAAGAGCCTTATTCTGATTTTTGCCTGGCAATGGCACAATATTGCCCTCAACCAGGGCAACTTTGTGCCATTGCCAGGCATGAAACGATACGTCGGGAGAAAGGTTTCTACAAGATTATCTCTAACTTCCGACGTGTACTTCCCTGCCGCATGCAGTGGCGTTTCTGATGTAAAAAAAGCCACTTTCGTTTTTACCCTTCACTCTTCACCAAATCGTCTGAACCCCCGATAAACACTAAGGGTGTAAGAGGTGAAGAGCTGGTTGTTACTCTTCACGGTCGTAATTCTTTGTATATAAAATACTTATGCTGTATTGGTGAAGAGTGAATAGTGTTTTTGAGAGTAGCTTTCTAAAAAACGAAGAAATCCGTGGTAAGAAAGGTTTCTTGCCCACGGATTTCTTATATTTGTTATGCGATAAGCTTCCCAAAGGAAAGTTGCTGATTCTTATGCCTTGAAGCTCTCCAAGTCTTCTGCCTTGAAGTTCTGGATGTATGCTGAATGACCGAGAACTTCCTCCTCTGCCATGCGAACATATACGTTGGCACTCTTGGCAAACATCTCTGGTGCTTGGTAGCATCGTCGAGGATGAGGAGAGACATCACGATGTCGCCAGTCATGTTGTAGAGACGGCGAGCCAGGAAGTCGTGAACTGCCTGATCGTTAGCCTCCTTCACCTTGTTGATGGCAGCCTCGTAAAGATCTACGAGTTTGGCAACGCGCTCCTTCAATGCCTTCAAATCATCTGATACCTCGTTCTCCAACATCTCCTTGATGATGCTGAGATAAGTACCGTTGGTGATGTAGCGGATGGCTGCAACAACCTGAAGCTGGGTGGTTCCCTCGTAGATAGAGAAGATGCGGGCGTCACGGAACAGGCGCTGGCACTTGTACTCCATAATGAAACCAGAACCTCCGTGGATGCTGATGGCATCGTATGCATTCTGGTTAGCATACTCTGAGTTCATACCCTTAGCCAATGGAGTGAATGCATCGGCAAGACGGGTGTATTTCTTCATCTCCTGACGCTCCTCTAGAGTGAGCTTAGTGTCGCGGGCGATGTCTTCCAAAGCCTTGTAGATATCTACGTAGCGAGCGCAGCAGTAGAGGAGTGAACGGCCTGCATCCAACTTAGCCTTCATTCTTGAAAGCATGTCGTAAACGGCTGGGAAGTTGATGATCTTCTCACCAAACTGAGCACGCTCCTTGGCATAAGCCAAGCCCTCATTGTAAGCCTCCTGCTCAACACCTACACTCTGAGCTGCAATACCCAGACGGGCACCGTTCATCAGAGCCATCACGTACTTAATCAAACCGAGACGGGTGTTACCGCAAAGCTCTGCCTTGGCATTCTTGTAAACTAACTCGCAGGTAGGAGAACCGTGGATACCCAACTTATGCTCGATGTGACGAACTGTTACGCCGCCATCACGCTTGTCGTAGATGAACATAGAAAGACCACGACCGTCCTTGGTGCCTTCCTCTGAACGAGCCAGAACCAAGTGGATGTCTGAGTCACCATTGGTGATGAAACGCTTCACACCGTTCAGACGCCATGTGCCGTCCTCATCCTGTGTAGCCTTCAGCATCACGCGCTGCAAGTCAGAACCTGCATCAGGCTCAGTCAAGTCCATACTCATGGTCTCGCCTGCGCAGATGCGAGGAATGTACTTCTGGCGCTGCTCCTCAGAACCGAACTCATAGAGTGTATCAATACAGCTCTGGAGAGACCAGATGTTCTGGAAACCTGCATCAGCAGCAGCAATGATTTCAGAAGCCATAGAGAAGATGGCGTTAGGCAGGTTCAAGCCGCCGTAACGACGAGGCATAGACAAGCCCCAGAGGCCAGCCTTGCGGGTAGCATCGAGGTTCTCGAATGTCTTGCTGGCATAGATCATGCGGCCGTTCTCCAAGTGTGGACCTTCGAGGTCAACATCCTCAGAGTTTGGTTCGATGATGTTAGCAGCTACATCGCCGGTAATATCCAGCAATCGCTTGTAGTTCTCGATGGCATCCTCGTAGTTGACAGGAGCATCTTCAAACTGGTCTTTTTCTGCGTAATTTCTTTCCTTCAAGTCCACAACACGCTTCATGAGCGGATGATTCAAGTGGAACTCTATTTCAGGATGGTCTGTATAATAATTAGCCATTTTGCTTTTCTTATTTAAATAATGTGTAATGCAGATTACTTAGAATTCTGCTTGTAGTACTTGATGAGCTTAGGAACCACATCCTCTACATTACCGTTGATAACGTAGTCGGCAATCTTGTTGATTGGAGCATCAGGATCGTTGTTCACAGAGATGATTATACCTGAATCCTGCATACCGGCGATGTGCTGAATCTGACCAGAGATTCCGCAGGCGATATAAACCTTAGGATGAACGGTAACACCAGTCTGACCAATCTGACGGTCGTGATCTACCCAGCCTGCATCTACGGCAGCACGGGAAGCACCTACCTCACCATGGAGGAGATGAGCCAACTCGAAGAGCTGGTCGAAACCTTCCTTGCTTCCTACACCATAACCGCCGGCTACAACGATGGCAGAACCCTTCAGGTTGTGCTTGGCAGCCTCTACGTGGTGGTCGAGTACCTTTACTACAAAGTCTTCAGCAGGAACATACTTGCTTACCTCTGGATAAACGACTTCCTTCTTGCACTCACCCTCGTAGATGCTCTTCTGCATTACGCCGGAGCGGACTGTAGCCATCTGAGGACGGTGCTCTGGGTTTACGATAGTAGCCACGATGTTACCACCGAAAGCTGGACGAATCTGATAGAGCAGACCCTCATAGTGCTTGCCGCTCTTCTTGTCGTCGTAATCACCGATTTCAAGCTCTGTACAGTCGGCGGTAAGACCGCTGGTCAATGAAGAAGAAACACGAGGACCGAGGTCGCGACCGATAACGGTAGCACCCATCAGCGCAATCTGAGGCTTCTCCTCCTTGAAGAGGTTGACGAGAATGTCGGTATGTGGAGCTGAAGTGTATGGGAACAATCCCTCAGCATCGAAAACAAATAATTTATCTACACCGTAAGGGAGAATCTGATCCTCTACCTGACCCTTGATGCCGGTACCAGCCACGATGGCATGGAGCTCCACGCCCTGCTGGTTAGCGAGCTTACGACCCTTGGTGAGCAATTCCTGAGATACTCGGCAACGGATGTGCCTTCTACCTCGCAATATACAAATACGTTGTTCATTGTCTTTTTTGATAAAGCATTTTTAAATGAATCGGAATCTGAATCATCCTTCGATGATTAACCGATAATACTTTCGTCCAACAATTCCTTCATCAGTCCGTCAATGTCCTCATCGCTGCTGGTCAAGGTCTTGCTCTCCTTTGCCTGGAACACGATGTTCTTCACGGCCTTCACCTTGGTAGGTGAACCGCTCAAACCACACTGTGCAGGGTCGCCGTCAACATCGGCAACGCTCCACTGGTTCAGGGTGAGGTAAGGGCGCTCCTCATAGAGGTTAGCCCAAGGCTCATCACCCTTGCGCTCCATAGGGCAGGTAGCGTATTTATATTTCATTACGAGCTTCACGTTGCATGGGCGACATGGAGCAGCACTTCCGTTTACGGTGATAACCAGTGGCAATGGAGCCTCTACGGTCTCAACACCACCATCGATGAGGCGGCGGATAGTAGCCTTGCCATCCTCTACCTTGAGGATTTCCTCGGCGTAGGTTACCTGGTTCAATCCCAGTTTCTGAGCCACCTGAGGACCCACCTGCGCAGTATCACCATCGATAGCCTGGCGACCACCGATCACGATATCCACATCACCGATCTTCTGGATTCCGGTAGCAAGGGCATAGGAAGTAGCCAATGTATCAGCACCGGCAAAGAGGCGGTCGGTGAGCAACCAACCGGTGTCTGCACCACGATAAAGACCCTGGCGGATGATTTCTCCCGCACGAGGAGGACCCATGGTCAAAATTCCAACTGTAGAACCTGGATTCTGCTCCTTCAGACGGAGAGCCTGCTCCAGCGCGTTCAAATCTTCAGGATTGAAGATAGCAGGAAGGGCTGCACGGTTTACGGTGCCCTCGGCTGTCATCGCATCCTTACCCACATTTCTTGTGTCAGGTACTTGCTTGGCAAGTACTACGATTTTTAAACTCATATTTTTAAAAATGGTTATTGTTATAATTCTCTTAAGTTGTTAGTGTTCGGAGCTCAAATCCTTGATTTGGGAGCAAACACGTCGGCAAAAGTACCATTTTTTTGTCTTTTACCCAAATATTTTAAAGAAAAAATGCACAAATGTCTTTATCTTGTGCGCAAAAAGAGACATTTGTGCAGGTTTTTCTTACTCGAAGCTTTTCAATCTTGCGATATACTTGCCGAGAATATCGAATTCTATATTCACCACGGTTCCTACTTCGATGTTGCAGAAGTTGGTGTTCTCTCGGGTGTAAGGGATGATGGCTACGGTGAAGGTGTTGTCGGTTGGCTCGCAGACGGTGAGCGAAACGCCGTTCACGGTTACGCTGCCCTTATCTACGGTGAAGTAGCCCTTGCGCGCCATCTCCTTGTTCAGTTCATATTCGAAGGTGAAGTAGGTAGAACCGTCTGCATCCTTCATGTTGATGCACTTGGCGGTTTCATCCACGTGTCCCTGCACGATATGGCCGTCCAGTCGGCCGTTCATGATCATCGAGCGCTCCACGTTCACCTTGTCGCCCACCTTGAGCAGTCCCAGATTGCTGCGGTCCAGGGTTTCCTTCATGGCAGTAACGGTATAGGTACCGTCCTTGATTTCCACCACGGTGAGGCAGACGCCATTGTGCGCCACGCTCTGGTCGATGCCGAGTTCATCTACGAACGAACATTTCAGGGTAAAGTCGATGTTCTCCTTATCCTGCTTAATCGCCACTACGGTGGCCATTTCTTCTACGATTCCACTAAACATATATTCTATTTTTATTTGGTTTCATGATTATTTAAAATGCAAAGATATTGCATTAGCTTGAAGCAACCAAATTATTTAAGTTCTTTTGATAAAATAATCGAGATATATTTGTTTAATTGCCATATTTTTTATATTTTTGCACATTATAATATATGCACATGATAAATGTGATATACATGTCTTTCCAAAACTCTACCGAATATGAAGAAGAATGAAATCCCAGTGGCGCAAAACAATGACTTCGATGGTCTTGTAGCCCATATTCAGCAAACGCAAGATGTATTGCAGAACAATGCTCGCTTAGTGATAAATCGCCACGTCACAGCCAAGGCTTGGTTGACGGGCTATTATATTGTGGAGTATGAGCAGAAGGGAGCTGATAGAGCTAAGTATGGTGAGCAACTTTTGAAGAAGTTGGCAGAGAAGTTGAAAGACAAGAAGACTTTCAGCTATAGAAGCCTAAATATTTATCGAAAGTTTTATTTGGCTTATCCTGCGTTGAATGACCAAATTATGCATTTTGTTTTGTCTTTGCCGTCAATTGTGCAGACAGTGTCTGCACAATTCCAACTGTCTGTTAATCATGGTATAGGAAAAATGCAGACAGTGCCTGCCGAATTGCCAATAGCGACGTTGGTTGATAAAGAAATACAGACAAAGCCTGAATTGTTATTCAATAAATTGTCCTTTTCGCATCTGTCGCTATTGCTTTCTGTTACTGACCCTTTGGAGCGTGCTTTCTACGAGATGATGGCAATTCGTGGCACTTGGAGTGTCAGAGAATTGCAACGCCAGATAGATTCCAACTATTATTTCCGCAGTGGATGGAGTCAAAAGCCTGAGGCGTTGGCGAAGTTGGTGGAAGGCAAGGCTGAGACAGATACGCTCGCCCTTGACATCAAGTCGCCATTTACCTTTGAGTTTTTGGGTTTGCAAGCTTGCTTACTATCGTAAGAATATCATGCAGCCAGATGATAATCCGCCAATCGGTATTCTCCTTTGCTCGGAAGTAGGACAGGAAATGGCAGAGTACTCCTTGCTCGATTTGGACGAGAGCGTGTTTATCTCAAAATATCAACTCAACGTGCCTTCCAAGGAGCGCATGACGGAATTCTTGCGTAAGGAAAATGAGGGACTATATAATAAGGTATAGGAGCAGCAAAATTAGATGATACAGTTTAGGTAACAATAAAAACATTTGAAGACAATGGAAATCAAGGAAGGATATATGCCCTTCATGGGCTATCAAACTTATTATCGTATCGTAGGTAAAACGGAAGAGGGCAAGAACCCTATCATCCTTTTGCATGGTGGACCAGGCAGTACCCACAACTATTTCGAGCTATTGGATAGGGTAGCGGAATCAGGTAGAGCTGTCATCATGTACGACCAGTTGGGCTGTGGCAACTCATTTGTGGAGGGACATCCCGAACTCTGGACTCCTGAGACTTGGCTCAACGAACTCTGTGCGCTCATCGACTATCTCCACATCGACCATTTTCATCTCTTGGGACAGTCGTGGGGTGGCATGCTCGCCATCATCTATCTGATAGAGAAGCAAGCAAAGGGCGTGAAGTCAGCCATCCTCAGCAGTACCCTTTCGAGCAGCAAACTATGGGCGAGCGAGCAGCATCGCATGATTAAGTTTATGTCGAAGAAAGACCAGCAAGCCATTGCAGAGGCAGAGGCGAAGGATGACTTTTCTAGCGAGGCGTATGCCAAGGCGAATGAGCACTTCATGCTCTTGCATTGTGCAGGCGAGGTAACGAAGGATAGCCCAGAGTGCCTTCGCCGAAAGAAGCGTGCTGGTGCTGAGGCTTATCTTTATGGTTGGGGACCAAACGAATACACTCCTACTGGTACGCTCCGTGATTATGATTACACCGACCGTCTGGGCGAAATCCAAGTGCCTTGCTTGGTGATGAGTGGCACCAACGACCTCTGTACTCCATTGGTAGCAAAGACGCTCTACGATGGTATCCAAGATTCCAAGTGGCATCTCTTCGTAGGAGCCCGACACATGCCATTTGCCGAGCAAAATGATGAATATTGCAAGGTGTTGGAAGAATGGATGGAGGAGAAAGAGGGAAAGTGATTTGGCACTTTCCCCTTTTATTTCATGATATTGTATGCGATTGATACCTTGGGGCGGAATGTACAGTAGTTGTATTGATGTTCAGCCTGTGCATAATGAATGTAGCTTATGCCAACTCCCAAGCTATAGCGCAGTTGTTTCAATGCACCTTTGATTTCACCAAAAGCATACACCTTGTTATTGTCTGTCTTGTTCAGGGCGAATACATCTCCTTGGTAGTTGTTCATAGTGTGCTTGTAGGTATAGGCCAAGCCTACGGAGAGCGTAAATGGCTTCAGTCGGTTCTCATAGATAATCTCGGAAAGCAAAGAGGCGGTCTTGCCTTTCACGTCATATTGGTAAGGGCTTCCTTCATCATAGTAACTGCTTGACTGCGTTGATATGTAAGTTCCCACAGCATTGGCGGTGATGGATTGGTGGGATGTGAGTTGACGAAAGAAATAAAGGTCTAAGACAGTGAATAAAAGGCACTTTTCAAGAAACGCTCATTCAGAATGAGTGTTTTTGCTCAGAATTACTCATTCTGAATGAGTAAAAATGATAGAAATTACTCATTCTGAATGAACAAAAATGAAGATTTATTTGGTTGTTTACTTAAAAAATCGTATTTTTGCAAGCAAATAAATGATTGAACATGAAAGAGTTATTAAAGCAAATTATATTTGAGCAGCAGGAATACTGCAAGAACATAGCACAAGATACTGTGCCGAGAGACATAGAGGAAGAGGTAAGCGGCTCCGCGTTTATACCTTGCATAATCAAAAAAAAGCAGTAACAGCTGATTAAACAAATGCTGCTACTGCTTTTTCCATCGGTCGGGAAGTAAGTCTCTATAT
>NZ_QSIG01000064.1:0-14432 GCF_003468525.1 Prevotella sp. AM34-19LB
AGCCATACCTCCCCATTTGGGTGAAATTTATCTTTCTTGGTATTACCATGAACAAAATTATCACCTCGATGAGTATTTTCTCGAAACTTTTTGTTAACTTTGCAGCCGAATCTTCAACTGCATCTTTAAAGATATCCATATATTGGTCAAGTCCTGTATTCATATAATTTTGCGTTTGTCGTGATTTGCAAAGTTACTGAAAATCAGCGACTTGACCAACTTTTTATAGTTAAGTTTTCATAAGCATTTCTTAATATAAGTTATTGATTTACAGACGATTAAATGTTAATTTAACGCAGTATTGATCAATTACTATCTCAAAATAAAGAGATTTTTCCTTTCACACTTAACTCTCTTATTTTCAACATAATCCACATTCTGTGAAAGGAGATTTATGATCCACCTTAAATATTTTCTGCAAATCACTCCACCCACCACTAGAATATCTTCTTTTGAGCAAGGTACGTCCCCACCTATCTGGTAATGCATCAGAAAAGCATCCGAAAAATACAGAAGTCTGCCGGCATCACCGCCAGCACAATATCCCCCACTCCATCTGGCTCTCCAAGATAGGAAAAGATTCGGGATGTAAAAACGAAAAAACAATAGCCAAAGGCTCTCTTGCTTCCATACAAGGGAACCTTTTTCTTTGTAAAAGCCTCAAAATTTTGCCTGCTTGTCTTGTCTGTCTCAATCTTTTTTTATATTTTTGCAAAGAATAAGCAAAATAGCAGCAATGAAAATAGACAATAAGGCTCTATGAGAAGTTATAAACCATATATCATCAAACTATGCATCGTTTTCCTCTACTTTGGCGGCCGGATACTTACCAGCTCAGCCAGAAGGTAGAGACAAACGATTATTTCTATGTACTCAATACCCAACAGGGGCTTTCTGATAACCATGTCCTACAGATGATGCAGTTGACAGATGTCAGATTGGCGGTGAGAACTCCCAAGGGCATCAATCTCTATGATGGAAGGCGCTTCTCCTTGATTCCCCTTCCTGCAGAAAAGGCAGAAAACATCACGAAATACAAGGGGCAGACGCATCTTTATGCCGATAGCCAGGACAGGTTATGGGTAAAGGAATACCAAAAGATATTCTGTATTCTGCTTGCAGAGGGCAGAATTCTGGAACATCCCCTTGACGCTCTGTCTGGAAATGGAAAAGAGAATAAGATGAAAATGATGCGAAACGGCCCGACCCGGAATGACATTCAGGATCTGTTTGTAGATAGCAGGAAGAATGTCTGGGTTGTTATGGGTGATTCGCTGCTCAATACGCAGAATGGCAATCTAATCCATTTGAAGAAGGAATGGGGGTGTCTGCAGGATCTGGATACCGATGGCAGACAGATTTATGCTTTCATGGAATCAGGAATCGTGGCGGTTTTTCTGAATGATAAGCTGACCTATACCGCTTCTGCCTATTCTACAGCCGAAGCTATTAATCAGGATCCCGAGCTGACTCTTCAGGTGCGTGCTTTGGTAGAACAGCATCTTGAAGATGGCGAATATGGCGTGGAACAACTGGCACAGGATCTCTGTATGGAGCGGACAGGACTTTATAAAAAGCTGACGGCTCTGACCAATACTACTCCCGTGGCATTTATCCGCAGCATCCGGCTTCATCGTGCAGCAGCCTTGCTTCAGGAAGGTAAGCAGAGTGTGAATGAAATTACCTTTGCAACCGAAATACAATCTTATGTATTTAGAACTGGACAAATCATAAACCCTCTAATATAATAAACAAAAGTATGCTAAAGAATTTATCTCTCATTGCCCTTTTGGGCATCGCTTCCGTTGGCATTCCAAGTGAACTCTGCGCCAAGAGCGTAAAGGTGGCAGGCACACAGAAAGGTATGGCTGCCAAGTCTATCACCCGTCAGGTGGCTCAGCAGAATGTAACCGTCGAATTCTATTCTCCATCCATCGTCCGCATCTTGAAATCAGATGCTGGACTTGCTGCTCCCGTTCAGAAGAAAAGCTATTCTGTCATCTTGAAGCCTCAGCAGCTGAAGGATGTTCAGATACAGAAAAACGGAGATGTTGTAAATATTAAATCCAGTTTAATTTCCGTCGAACTGAACCAGCAGACTGGCGAAATCCGCTTCCTCTCGAAGGAAGGAAAACTGCTGCTTACCGATACGAAGACCCGTCTGGAAGCCCGCAAGGATGAAGCCAACAAGGGCAAGTACCGCATTGAGCAGGACTTCCGTCTTGCCGACGACGAGGCAATCTATGGATTAGGACAGCTGCGTGATGTTTATATGAATCAGCGTGGCCGCCAGAATATCGAACACTGGAATCATAACACCTATATCGCCATCCCTTATTTCACCAGCGAGAAAGGCTATGGTCTTTACTGGGACAATGCGGGAAAAACCTATTTCAATGATGTAGTAGCATCCAAGGATAATGGCAACCAGCCATCATGTACTTCCTTTACCAGCGAAGTGGGAACCTGCGCCGACTACTATTTCATGTACAAGGATGGTACGCAGGATGGAGTCATCGCCAGCATCCGTGAACTGACCGGACAGGCTACGATGTTCCCGAAATGGGCGATGGGCTTCTGGCAATGCCGTGAGCGCTATAAGACCAGCGATGAACTGGCTGGCGTATTGGATAAGTATCGCGAACTGAAGATTCCTACTGATGCCATCGTGCAGGACTGGCAGTATTGGGGATGCGACTCCAACTGGAATGCGATGAAATTCCAGAACCCATATTATATAAATAAGGTGGGAGACCCAACCTTTGCCAAGTATCTTCCTACAGATATGAAGCAGATGAAGGCTCAGGGAGAGCCTCGTCTGAAGAGTCCGGAGGAAATGGTGAAGTATGTTCACAAGAACGATGCCCATCTGATGATTTCCATCTGGGCAAGTTTCGGTCCTTGGACAGAGCAATATCGTGAACTGAAGAAGATGAATGCGCTCCTTCCTTTTGAAACGTGGCCAAGAAACAGTGGCGTGATGCCATACGATGTCTTCAATCCGAAGGCTCGCAACCTCTACTGGAAGTATCTTACCCACCTCTACCAGATGGGCTTCGATGCCTGGTGGACGGATTCTACGGAGCCTGACCATTTTGAGAAGCCGGGCGATGAGAACTATCAGACCTACGATGGTTCATGGTTGGGCGTGAAGAACGCCTTCCCATTGTTGCACAACAAGAGCATCTATGAGCACCAGAGAGCGATGAAGGGCCACACAAAGCGTTCGCTCCAGATGACCCGAAGCGGCAGTTTCGGTATTCAGCATTATGGCACCATCTGCTGGAGCGGTGATGTGGTGGCTTCCTGGGACGAGATGAAGAACCAGATTCCATCGGGCTTGAACTTCTCGCTCTGCGGTATCCCATTCTGGAACACCGACCTGGGTGGTTTCTTCTACTGGGAGTTTGAACAGAATCCAAAGAACCCGGCCATTCAGGAATTGCAGACCCGCTGGATGCAGTGGGGAACCTTTATGCCATTGATGCGCAACCACTGTTCTTCACCGATGGTAAGCGAACTGTATGAGTTCGGAAAACAGGGCGACTGGGCTTATGATGCCATGATCAAGACCATCAAGCTGCGCTATCGCCTTCTTCCTTACATTTACAGTATGGCAAGCGACTGTGTACAGAATAGCGGAAGCATGATGCGTGCCCTGGTAATGGATTATGCGGCAGACAAGAAGGCTTCCCGCCTGAACGATGAGTATCTCTTCGGCCGCAACATTCTGGTGAAGCCGGTAACCGATCCTTTATATACCTGGAAGGATAAGGAGAAGAAGGGCCATACCATCTACCCTGATGTAAGGAAGGCAGCTGCGCCTGTAAATGTTTACTTGCCAAAGGGTAATAAATGGTATGATTTCTGGAGCAATGCCCAGTATGAGGGTGGTCAGGATATCCAGCGTCTTTGTCCTATCGACATCATGCCTGTGTTCATCAAGGCTGGTACCATCCTGCCATTCGGTCCTGAAGTTCAGTATAGTTCAGAGAAACCTTGGGATGAGCTGGAAATTCGTGTCTATCCTGGTGCTGATGGTAAATTTACGCTCTATGAGGATGAGGGCGACAACTACAACTATGAGAAGGGTAAGTTCTCGGAAATCCAGTTTGTATGGAATGAAGCAGACAGAACCCTGAACATCGCGCCACGCAAGGGCAGCTATAAGGGAATGCTCCAGCATCGCAGATTCCACATCGTGCTGGTGGGTGCCAATAGTGGAGCGGGCGATCAGTCTATGCAGGCAAGCAAGAGTGTGGAATATGACGGAAAGGCTGTAAAGGTACAGCTGTAAGATTATAGACCAAAGGGGAAAGAATAGGTTCTCTTCCCCTTTGATCTTTATATAATCACTAAAATAACATGAGTCATCAGTTGCTAGCTAATAATATCCTTTACAAATATTTACTAAAAACATATTAAAACACACTAATATTCAACAAAATAACATCAGATTCATAGTTTTATCCATATCTTTGCAGAAAAATAGAACATAACTATGATGATATTTACCAATACGCTCATATCGAATCAAAACAGATGTAATGTACCCCATTACATCCTCAACTGCAGTCTTCGGAAATAATACCTATCTTGCTTGAGATAACATATTATTAACGAATTAAAAATTACATGGGTTTAATCATATTATATTTTTTAGGTGCTCTGTCACTATCCTTTTTATGCTCCGTCCTGGAGGCGGTGCTACTTTCTACTCCGATGTCGTTTATCTCGATGAAGGAGAATCAAGGCAACAAGACTGCCTCGTTGATGAAACAATATAAGAACAACATTGATCGCCCAGTGGGTGCCATTCTTTCGCTCAACACCATCGCCCACACCATCGGCTCTGCCGGCGTGGGTGCCGAGTCTATCAAACTCTTTGGCGAAGAATACTTCGGTATCATTTCCGCCATTCTCACCTTGCTGATTCTGGTGCTTTCAGAAATCATCCCGAAGACCATCGGTGCTTCTTACTGGCGCTCACTGGCAATGCCATCCACCAAGATTATCCGGATACTCATCTTCATCACCTACCCTCTGGTACTGCTCTCAGAACTTATCACAAAGGTATTCACGCCTAAGAGCCACCAGGCTTCAATGAGCCGCGAAGAGGTTTCAGCCATGGTGGATGTAGGAACCATAGAAGGCATCTTCTGTGAATCGGAAAGCAGAATCATCAAGAGCTGCATCCGTCTGGCTGGAGTTAAGGCAAAAGAGGTAATGACGCCATCCATCGTGGTAGAATCTGCTAATATGCATCTAACCACCAAGGAGTTTTACGAACAGAAGGAGTGGAATTTCTCACGCATTCCTGTATATGATAACAATAAGGACTACATCGTGGGCTACGTTCTGAAGGATGTGGTTCTCAAATCGGTTTCAGACGATGAATTCCAAACCCGATTATCCGAGCTGATGCGCCCGATTCTTTCCTTCTACGAGGATGAATCGTTATATCAGATTTGGGAAAAGATGCTGGAAAAGCGAGAGCACATCTCCATTATCGTAGATGAATACGGATGCCTTCGCGGCGTAGTTTCCATGGAGGATGTGATAGAAACGATGACGGGCGTGGAAATCGTGGATGAAGACGATGTTGCCGTGGATATGCAAGCCTTGGCTAAGGAAAAATCACGCCTGATGATGCTGAAAAAGAAGTAATCGAGTAGGAGGTAGATTCCCACTACTAGGGCTCGTTAGGGACTTGCACCCATTAGACAATATACATGCTAGTCAAACAATAGAAGCCTGCTGACAATTATAGCCAGCAGGCTTTTTTGCTTTCATAGTCTTTTTGTCCCCAAAACAATATTTTATGTCCAGATATCTTTTTTGAGACATAAACTATTCCTCCTTCTCTCTATCTTTAAAACTTATATATCGGTAAGATTTTGACCTTATATCCGTTTTTCTCAATGACTCTTTCCTCATTCATCGTAACAATAGTCAAATTAGAGCATTTGAGCTCTCCCGCACATTCTATGATACTATCTACCTCCCTCTTGAGTGTTCGTTCGGAAGAGAGATCATAACATACTTGTATAAGACTTTCTACATGAGTACCCTGCCTTGTTACAAAATCCGTCTCCTTGTCATTACGGGAGCGATAATAGAAAAGCGATGTTTCTGCATGATATCCTCTGCGAACCAACTCGATGAAGACCTGATTCTCCAATAATCTGCCTAAGTTCTCACTCACACTAAAAGCCTTGGCTTCTACAAAACCATTGTCAACTACATATACTTTCTGTGGAGCTTTCTTCATCAGTTTCAACTTGTTGTTGTAACGTGGCAGATAATACAAGAGGTAGGGTTCTCTTAAATATCCCATAAACTTCTTGGTGGTTGCCACACTAGAAAGTCCCAGCTCTTCAGCCAGTTCGTTGGCACTGAAAGGATTGCAGAAGTTAGAAACCAGATACATAGCCAGGTTGTTCAAATCCTCCACATTGCGTACTTTATGTCGCTTGGCAATATCTTTCCAGATGATGGAATCAAAGAGTGTGGAAAGGTAGTTTTGGGTCAGGCTTCTAGCTGCTACAGTCTCAGGATAGCCACCATAATGCAGATAGTCTGCTATAAGCGAGAGGTCTGAAGCGCTATCTTTATTCTCTGATACTTCCGAAAGATTCCTGTGATTCCAGATAAAGAATTCAGTAAGACTGAAAGGCAGCATCTCTATTTGAATATATCTTCCTGTGAGCAATGTTGCCATTTCGCTACTCAGCAGCTTGGCGTTGCTTCCCGTAATAACCATGTTGATTCCCATTCGGTAAAGCTTGGAGACCCATAAATCCCACCCATCCAGATTTTGAACTTCATCAAGTAGAAGATACTCGAAGTCGGGATAAACGGTACGTAGTGTTTCCCAAACCAAATCATCGTCCCATGCTCTCAGGAGTTTGCCGTCATCAAAATTCAGATAGGCAAAGTTCCTGCCTTTCAGCATCAGTAAAGCTTCTGTCGATTTGCCAGTTCTTCTAGGACCCGTTATCAACTTGATTTGCTTACTTGCTAACAGTTCATTCACAACATATTGCGTATGACGTGTAAGGTAAGGACGGGAAAGCAGAATATCCCGTTCCTTTTTCTGGTTATTGATAATTGTTCTCATTTCTCTTCAGATGAATTGATTAAGCCGAGGCAAAGATACAAAAAATATTCAATATATCATTCGTATTGAATAAAAAAAGTACTGATTTTATTCAATACGACAGAGAAAATGAATAAAATCAGTGCTTTTTCTAGTAAATAATTGCTTCTAATATAGTTCTACTTTACCAAAAGAGCAAGTCCGGGTTCGGTAAGTCCAGTGGAAGGGTAGTGACTACAAATATAGTACGATTCTTTTTATTGTGTCTATAAAATTAGGAACAAAAAAAAGGAGTGTCTACTATTTCAGTTTTATGAAATTGATAGTGTCTACCTTTTTAGTTTATAAAGTAAAAAAGTGTCTACTGAAATCAGGAAAAGTCAGCCCACTAGAAGGTCCAATTATGCCCGTCGCATGGGCATCCACAGCCCATCAAGCGGGCATCCACAGAACAAGTGCTGGGCAACAAGTGCCCATAAAGCGGGCAATGAGTGCCCCAAAAAATGAGGTCAATCTTGGGCAAAGGTAACAATTATATTTTAAGCTCATGCTATCTGACACAGGTTTTTACTAGTGCCCCGCAAATCCTCTTGAAAAGGATTTCTGCCACAAAGCTATTAAACAACCTTGGTTTCATAGAATAAAATCGTTCAAGTATCATTATTATTATCCAAATCTTTGTTTTTTATACATTTCAGCACAAAATTACATACTTTTTTGCATATTTAATAATGTATAGTGGATTTTTTTGCGTACTTTTGCCGATGAATAAGCTAAATGGCTCTGGAAGCAATTGCACCAGAAGATGAGCCAGGAGGCAAAACCCAGAAACAAAACAAAGCATTATGCAGACCAGTAAATACCTATTAGCAACAGAAAGAGACGCCGAATGGGGTCTCACCATCAGCACCGTGGGACGGGAAGAAATCGCCCCGGGAGAAGAATATCCTACCAAGGGACATGCCGATGGATATTATTTCGATATCAAGAAGGGAAGAACCCTCGATGAATACCAGCTTCTCTATCAGCCGGAAGGCGAAGGAGTGTTCCACTCTGCCCATGTTCCGGAAACAAAGATCAAGGCTGGAGATATCTTCCTGCTCTTTCCCGGTGAATGGCATACCTACCATCCATCAGGCACCAAGGGATGGAAAAGCTATTGGATCGGATTCAAGGGAAAGAATATCGACGACCGTGTGAAGGCGGGATTCCTGTCCCCTGAAAAGCCGATCTATCACGTGGGCTACAGCAACGAGATCATCAGCCTGTATGAAGAAGCTTATAAGACGGCGCAGGAGGAGGCTGCATACGCTCAGCAGACAATGGCGGGTATCGTAAACCATCTCATCGGAAAGATGTATTCCCTGGAAAGAAACATCATCCTGAACAAGGATTCCAAGCATGTGGATATCATCAACAGGGCGCGCCTGCGCATCCGCGAATCTCTTGAGGATACACTCACTATCCAGGAGATAGCCCAGGAACTGGGCATCAGCTACTCTTCGTTCCGCAAGCTCTTCAAGGAGCATACGGGTTTCGCTCCGGCACTCTACCAGCAGACGCTGAAACTGCAGAGAGCCAAGGAACTGCTTTCTACCACCGATGAGAGCATCAAGGAGATTGCCTATCGCCTCAACTTCGAATCACCAGACTACTTCTCGGCTAAATTCAAGAACCAGACTGGCATGAAACCGTCTGATTTCAGAAATACAACCCGATAAATGAAGATTTCCACACGCCCCAGAAGCATTTAGGGGACCTGGGGGCGTGTGGAAAACAACTAAAAACTTAAATTTTTGATATTTCATAGAGATTCTTGACCCTCCGCCAAAAAACTAGGCTCTAATATCATTTTCTCTTGTTCCATCTTGCACATTCCCCCTATCTTTGCAATCGCAAACAAATAACAATAGTAAATAACAATAACTTAAAATACACTCTAAAAAATGGAACAAAAGAAATACTTCTTTGCCGTAGATTTGGGTGCTACCAGTGGCAGAACCATCCTGGGAAGCCTGGCTGATGGCAAGTTCGAACTGGAAGAACTCACCCGTTTCGACAACCGACTCATCGAGACCGGCAATCACTTCTATTGGGACATCTTCGCCCTCTTCTATGAAATCATCGCAGGTCTGAAACTCGTGGCACAGCGCGGCATCCATATCGAAAGCATCGGTATCGATACCTGGGGATGCGACTTCGTATATGTTGACAATAACGGGGATATCCTCCGCAACCCTCTCGCCTACCGCGACCCTCATACCTCGGCGTGATGGAGAAATATTTCGAAGAGAAAATCAGCAAGGAAAAGGTGTATGAGAAGACGGGAATCCAATTCATGAACTTCAATTCGCTCTTCCAGATCTATGCCATGCGAAAGGCTGGAAACGTGGCTTTGGAGAATGCCGACAAGATTCTCTTTATCCCTGATGCCCTGAGCTATATGCTCACCGGAAACGCAGTCTGCGAATATACCGTGGCATCAACTTCCCAGATTCTCAACCCGATGACAGGCGATCTCGACAACGAACTCGTAGAGAGTCTGGGACTGAAGAGAGAGCAGTTTGGCAAGATGACCAACCCAGCTTCCATCATCGGTACACTCACCGAAGAGGTGCAGAAGATGACGGGTCTGAATGCCGTTCCTGTCATCGCCGTAGCAGGTCACGATACCGCCAGCGCAGTAGCTGCCGTACCAGCCAAAAACGAGGAGTTTGCCTATTTGAGCTCTGGTACCTGGAGCCTGATGGGTATCGAGACCAAGAACGCCATCATCAACGAGAAGAGTTATGAACTCAACTTCACCAACGAGGGCGGCATTGAGGGCACTACCCGATTTCTGAAGAACATCTGCGGCATGTGGATTTACGAGCGCTGTCGCAAGGAATGGAAAGACGAAGCTGCTGCCAATCAGAAGGATATGAAGTGTCTGGGATATGCAGAACTGATAGCCGAAGCCATGAAGCAGCCTGCCTTCCAGAGCATCATCAACCCGGACGATGCCTGCTTTGCCAACCCATCGAGCATGGTAGAAGCTATCAAGCAGTATTGCAAGAAGACAGGACAGCACGTTCCTCAGAACTATGGCGAATTCTGCCGTTGCATCTTCGAGAGTCTCGCGCTCCGTTATCGTCAGATTTTCACCTGGCTGAAGGATTTTGCCGACTTCGACCTCAACGTGCTCCACATCATCGGTGGTGGTTCGCTCAATCAATATCTCAACCAGTTTACTGCCGACAGCTGCGGTGTCACCGTTCTCGCGGGTCCTCAGGAAGGTACAGCCATCGGCAACATCATGCTCCAGGCAAAGGCATCAGGAATGGTCAAGGATATCTGGGAAATGCGTCAGATTATCGCCAACTCGCTGGAGCTGAAGAAATTCGAGCCCCAAGACAAGGAGGCATGGGATGCAGCTTACGAAAAATTCCTGGAGATTACAAAATAAACTGGAAATTTCAAAATAAGAAATAAGCCGGGAAAAATAATTAAAAACAATAATAACAACAACACAATACATAAAAACAATGAAAACAGAATTGATTTTAAAGAATTATGAGATTGCAAAGGAGCGCTATGCTGCTCTGGGTGTAGATACAGACAAAGCTATTGAGACATTGGAGAAGACTCCTATCTCTCTGCACTGCTGGCAGGCTGACGACGTGGTTGGCTTCGAGCGCGGTGAGGCTGCTTCTGGCGGTATCCAGAGTACAGGTAACTATCCTGGCAAGGCTCGCAACATCGATGAACTCCGACAGGATATCGAGAAGGTGAACTCTCTCCTGGCTGGTACTTTCCGTCTCAACCTCCACGAGATTTACGGTGAGTTCGGTGGCAAACAGATCGACCGCAACGAGGTAACCGTAGATCAGTTTACAGGTTGGATGCAGTGGGCTAAGGAGCAGAACATGAAGCTCGACTTCAACTCTACTTCTTTCTCTCACCCAAAGAGCGGCAGTCTCTCATTGTCAAATCCTGACCCAGCTATCCGCGAGTTCTGGATTGAGCACACCAAGCGTTGCCGCCGTATCGCAGACGCTATGGGTAAATTCCAGAACGACCCATGTATCATGAACATCTGGGTACACGATGGTTCCAAGGATATCACCGTTGAGAAGGGCCGCTATCGCGAAATCCTGAAGAACTCTCTCGATGAAATCCTGGCAGAGGAATTGCCAAACATGAAGTCTTGTCTCGAGGCTAAGCTCTTCGGTATCGGTCTGGAAGCTTACACCGTAGGTTCTCACGACTTCTACGCTGGCTACTGCGCCAAGAACAACGTGATGTACACCCTCGATACAGGTCACTATGAGCCAACAGAGAATGTATCAGATGCTGTTTCAGCACTCCTGCTCTTCGTTCCTGAGCTGATGCTCCACGTATCTCGCCCAATGCACTGGGATTCAGACCACGTAACCCTCTTCGACGACAATACCCGTAACCTCTTCTCAGAGTTGGTCCGTGCCAACGCACTCGACCGTGCTCACATCGGTCTCGACTACTTCGACGGTTCCATCAACCGTATCGGTGCTTACATCATCGGTGTTCGTGCAGCCCAGAAGTCATTGTTGCAGGCATTCCTTGAGCCACTGGATACCCTCCGCAAGTACGAGGACGAGGGCAAGCTCTTCCAGCGCCTGGCTCTCCTCGAGGAAGAGAAGACATTGCCATTCGGTGCAGTATATGATTACTTCAACCTGAAGAACAACATCCCTGTTGGCGAAGAGTACATCGCTGACATTGAGAAGTACGAGGCTGAGGTTCTCGCTAAGAGGAACTAAGATATAAGATATTCAAGCAGGCTAAAAGGTCCTAGGCTCAGCGAAGCCTAGGATTTTTCAGTCTGCTTTTACCTAATTACCAAGCAATTAACAACACAATGGAAATATTAATAGGACTTTTCATCATAGCCATCGGCGCATTCTGCCAGTCCAGCTGTTATGTTCCTATCAACAAGATCAAAGATTGGAGTTGGGAATCATACTGGATAGTTCAGGGTGTGTTCGCATGGCTTATTTTGCCTTTTTTCGGCGCTATGCTCGCAGTACCTAGCGGACATTCCTTCTTTGAATTATTCGACGGATTCGGCTTCAATGTAGCTATGAGCATGCTCTTCGGTGTGCTCTGGGGCGTAGGCGGACTCACCTTCGGTCTCTCCATGCGCTATCTGGGTGTGGCATTGGGGCAGAGCATCGCCCTGGGAACCTGCGCTGGTCTCGGCACCATCATGGGACCGGTGCTGCTCAATATCTTCTTCCCTGAGCTGGATGCCCTTTCATCGCTCACCTTCAGCGTCATCCTCGGTGTGGTAGTCACCCTGCTCGGTATCGCCATCATCGGTGTAGCTGGCAGCATGAAGGCGGCATCGCTCTCTGAAGAGGAGAAGAAGGCTGCGGTAAAGGATTTCAACTTCCCTAAGGGTCTTGCCATCGCCCTGCTGGCTGGTTTCATGAGCGGATGCTCAATGTGGGTCTCGCCTTCGGCGATGATATTCACTTCGGCACCTTCACCCCTGATATGTTCAAGACCCTGCCTGCTACCTTCCTCGTTACCGTGGGTGGTTTCATTACCAATGCCATCTACTGTTTCTATCAGAACACCAAGAATCATACTTGGAGCGATTATAAGAACGAGGAGGTTTGGAGCAACAACATCCTGTATTGTGCCCTAGCTGGTGCCTTGTGGTACAGTCAGTTCTTCGGCTTGTCATTAGGAAAAGGTTTCCTCACCGAATCCCCTACCTTATGACTCTGTCTTTCTGCATCCTGATGGCACTCAACGTGGTGTTCTCAAATGTATGGGGCATCATTCTGAAGGAATGGAAGGGATGCTCATCAAAGACCATCACCGTATTAATCGTCGGCATCATCGTCTTGATTATCTCAAGCTTCCTGCCACAGTTGATTTAACTTCAAAATATAGAATGATATGAAAAGATTTGCATTTAAGATGTATCTCAAGAAGGGATACGAAAAGGAATATGCCAAGCGCCATGCTGCAATCTGGCCAGAGTTGAAACAGATGATCAAGAATCAGGGAGTGAGCGACTACAGTATCTTCTGGGACAAGGACACCAACCTGCTCTTTGCCGTTCAGAAATGCGACAGCGATACCAACAGCCAGGACACGACCAACGTGGATCCTATCACCCAGAAATGGTGGGATATGATGGCAGACATCATGGAGGTGAATCCAGATAATTCGCCTGTCAGCATTCCGCTAGAAGAACTTTTCCACATGGATTGACATAAAGATGTCAGTTAGCTTAGATACAGACAAAGCCCCCGAGCATCTCACGATGTTCGGGGGAAAATGTATATCTAGTAAACCTATTTATATCAAAATATTACTAACAACACTATATCAACTATTCATAGAAAAACCTATACCTTATCTTGGCAAATTGAAAGCCTCGGTCATCTCAGCCATTTCTTCCTGGCTCATACCATCAGGCTCGAATCCCATACACTTGGAATCGATGTAGATCTTCGCACTCTTAGAGAGCACGTCAATCTGGTCGAAAGCATCCATTACGTCCAAACCTTTGGCAAAGACGCCATGCTTCTCCCACATCACTACATCATAGTCTTCCAACTCCTTCAAGGTCTCCTCAGCAAGCTTCAAGCTGCCTGGCAACTGATAAGGAACAATACCCAGACCGAGTGGACAGAACGCTTTGGTCTCTGGAATCATACTCCAGAGTAGGTTGCTCAAAACATCCTTGCCCATGAACTTCTTGTTGTGGCTCATGGCAATAAGCTCGATAGGGTGAGTATGAACGGTAGCCTTGTAGTTGGAACCCTTTTCGATAAGACGGGCATGAACGCTCAGGTGGCTAGGCAACTCAGATGTTGGCATCACGGCATTATCAGCGATGATGACATAACTGGCGCAATCATCGAGGATTCGGATGATAGAACCGTTCTCCATAGGCCAGCGAGCCAAGTCGCGCATACGCTTGCCTGTACCCTTGCAGAAAAAGTAGCAACCCTTCAAGGCTGGCAATGCTGTACCAATCTGCTTCACTTCGCTGATAGCAGGCAAAGCCTTGATTTCGTCATCTACCAAGTCGGTGATGTTTACGGTGATGTTACCACCATTACGCTCAGCCCAACCATTCTGCCAGAGGTATCCGGCAACTTCAGCAATCTTCTCGACCTCCTTTTTCAAAGCAGGACGACCTTCTAATACGCTATTCATTGTAATCTTGTTATTAGCTTGTTTAAAAGTCGAGTAAGTGGAGGGAGTTTCACCCTCCCTTCTCTCGGAACCGTGCTTGACAGTCTCCCATCACACGGCTCTTCGTACTTAACTCTTTTGTTTCTTAGTTTATATT
>NZ_QSIG01000065.1:0-13980 GCF_003468525.1 Prevotella sp. AM34-19LB
CTGTTCAAGACAGACTTTGGTTAAAGACCATGCTTTTCTGGTTAAACCAGCGTATTACCTCAAGTCGCTTTATGGGGTAAGGGGATTTTGTGTCTGCGACATTTCTGTTGTGCAAGAAATATGTACAATAAAATGAATTTTGTCGCTTTGCAAGCAAAATCCCACTAAACCCTATAGGTTGCGGATTTGAGGTATACGTCTTTCCTTGCATCAGATGGAAGATGGGGTCAGGGATAGGAGAGATGGAGAAGAAATGCTTCTCTCCAAGTTTTCTGATGGTTTGCTCGCTGACGATATCTCCCGGCTTCTGCGCCTTGGATGGAAGGCAGCAAAGCATGGGAAGAGCAAGGTATAGGATGATGATCTTTTTCCAAAACATAATTCTTACTCCTTAATTTTTATTCTCTTAATTCTTTCTTGATTTAATTTCTCTTCTCCTTATTTTGATTCACAGGGATATAATGCGAATCCTTGATTTCGCCAATTACGATGATGCTATGGAGACTTCCGATGCAGTCGATATTTCCCAGGGTGTTGAGCATGAAGTCCTGATAATCCTTCATGTCCCGGGCATACACCTTGATCTGGAAGTCGTAATCGCCAGTGGTATTGTAGCATTCCGTTATCTGATCGATGGTTTGTACGGTATCCATGAATTGCTGAATCAAATCGTGGGTGTGCTGCTTCAGTCGGATATTGCAGAGCACAATCACGTTGTGTCCCATCTTGTGATGATCTACGATTGCTCCGTATCGCTGGATGTATCCCTCTCGCTCCAGTCGCTTCTGTCGTTCGAAGGTAGGAGAAGGGGAGAGGTGTACTCTTGCTGCAAGTTCCTTCACGGTGAGTCGGGAGTTCTGCTGCAGTAACTTGAGTATCTTAATATCGATTTCGTCGAGATTTTCTTCTGTAGCCATTGTTCCTTTTCTTTCTGTTTTATAGTTTCTTTGTTTCTCCTTTTAGCGTTTCTTGCAGAATAATATTCTGCTGATTTGCTGAATTCGATGCAAAGATAGCATATTTTTCTGAATTACGAAGAATATTTGGTAGATAAAATTCTTCTTCTTACCTTTGCACTCGCAATTCCGGATGCAAAGAGCCGTTCATCATAAGATAATGGCAAAGTAAGAGTCATTCATCATTAAAAAATATAGGAGATAAAATAATGAGCAACGTAAGAAATATACATTTTGAGGCAGTGGGCAGCTATTTGCGTCCTGCAGAGTTGAAAGAAGCAAGAGCCAAGTTTGCTGATGGCAAGATTTCTGCCACCGACCTTCGCTGTATCGAAGACCGCCTGATTACTGAGGTTATCAAACAGCAGAAGGCGCATCACCTGCCTTATATCACCGATGGCGAGTTCCGCCGAAGCTATTGGCATCTCGACTTTATGTGGGGATTCAATGGCGTGGAGCATATCGAACTGGAGCATGGCTACCAGTTTCATGGTGAGGAGACAACCAAGGGTTCTATCCAACTGACCGGCAAGATTACCGGCGAGAATCATCCTTTTATTAAGGATTTTCTGTTTGTGAAGCAGTTTGAGGAGTTGGATGCCAAGGATGAGTATATCTTCGAGGCAAAGCAGACGGTTCCGGCTCCTGCACAGTTTCTTGCGGAACTGTTTCGTGGCAAGAATGCCGAGAATACCCGCAAGTTCTATCCTAACACCACCCAACTGATAGAGGATATTGCCCAGGCTTATCGCACCTTCTTCCAGGAGATTTATGCAGCTGGTTGCCGCACCATCCAGCTCGATGATTGCACCTGGGGAATGATTGTGGATAGCGATTACTGGAAGGCCAAGGTGGGCAACGGCTTCACCCTTGAACAGGAAGCCCTGCAATATCTGAAGGTGAACAACCTTGCCATCGAGGGCAAACCGGAGGGATTGACTATCAACACCCACGTATGCCGTGGCAATTATCATTCCTGCTATGCCACCAAAGGTGCCTACGATGCCGTAGCTCCTTATCTTTTCGCTCATGAAGATGTAGATACCTTCTATCTGGAGTATGACGATGAGCGTTCGGGCGGTTTCGAACCATTGAAATATGTGGCAGATGGCAAGAAGGTGGTTCTGGGTTTGGTAACCTCTAAATCTCCTGTGTTGGAGGATAAGGCTACGGTCATCGCCAGAATCCACGAAGCTGCCAAGTATATTTCTCTCAATCACTTAAGCCTCAGTCCTCAATGCGGTTTTGCCTCTTGCGAAATTGGCAATAAACTGACTGATGCTGAGCAATGGGCAAAGATAGATCTGGTTAGAGAGATTTCTGAGGAAGTTTGGGGCTCTTCTTCTTTCTCCGATGCAGAATGATATAGCCGGATAGCAAAACCAGCGTTATCAGCAAACCGGAGATAAAGACGAAGAGGTCGGAAAGGGGACCTAAGAATGGAGAATAGCATCTACCTACGTGAAGCTCTAAAGCCACATTCCAAAGTGACATTGGGGTGGCAGAAAGCAACTCTGGGGTAGATGTTGTTTCACCTAAGTTCGCCCCTTTGCTATAATCGAAAATCACTTCTTTTTCTCCGAAGAAATCCTTGGAATAACCGCTGACCAAAGAACTGGAAATCGGAATCATCGATTTTCCTTGGTTGGCTTTCCCCGTGAAATAATCTACTATCAGATTCTTTTCCGGATTCCAACGGAACATACCGCTGAATGATCCTATCAGCCAGCCACCTTTGCCATCGCTTTCGAAAACATTCACTCCCATCGGACTTATCTTTGGCGATTGCTTCTTATCCAATAAAACCGGTTTTTGCAGAAATGCTCATCTACTCGCAGAAAACCTTCTGAGGTAGAAACAAGCCAGTTGCCCTCTGCTGCATCCCAACGGATAGCGCGAAGTTTATCGTGCCAGACATTTCCATCCTTCACCTTTTCCGTGGTTTTGTTCATTGCCAGAGGTATCATCAGTGGTGGGCGGAGACACATACCTGTTATCGATAGCCAAAGGGTTAGGATAATTGTGGTATATCCTAATTTATTATGCCATTTCGCATTGAGTACCATCTGTTTTCCAAGCTTCACCATTCTTTCTCTTGCCTGCAGTTGCTTCTGTCGGCGGATACGGTAAGGAAGAATGAAGAGGATGATGCCTGTAATCGACAAGATGATGAGCACGATGGCGATGGCATCCACCACCAATCTTCCGGCTAATCCGAAGAAAGCACCGCTATGTAGGTTCCAAACGGTCTTGAAAAGGGTAACTTCCGGAACAAAACCTTCCGGTTGACCGATGATTTTGCGGGTAACATTCGTCTTTTCGCTGATAGCATCCCTCTTTTCGTTGGCTGCATCCGTCTTCTTTCCGGATATTTCATAAACGGCAGAACGGGTCATGGCGATAATGCTTGTGCTATCTTTGGTCAATGTAATGTCGGCGATACGCTCTTCATTATCTGCGAGCGGAAACATCTTCCATTCTTTTCCGTCGAAGCGATATATATCCATCATGGCAGCACACCAGATTTCTCCGTTTTTCGTCTGCACGATGTTGCGGATATTCCTGCCATCCACGTTTTGGGGTAATCCCTTGTTTAAGTCTTTCCAGCTTTTCATCTCTGCATCAGTAAGCCATACGCCACCATAACCATACGCCAGGATGGAATCACTTGGAGTTTTGCTGATGCGGTGATTGATCTTGATAGAACCCTTGATGATGCCGTTGTTGAAATTCTTGATATGATAAGCCGATGGCATCAGACTTCTGCTTACTTCACAACCGGCGAATAGCTGGCGATGATTTAAAATGATACCTGATACGCAGAATACCAACATAAAGACAGACAGTACAAGTCCGAACCAACGATGGTATTTCTTCCATGTAAAACGTTTCTTCTTTTTTTCTCTCATTGTTGTTTTCTAATAAACATTGTTGTTTTCTACTAAATGGGTTGCAAAGGTAAGAATATCTATTTACTTCTGCAATACCCAAAAATAATGATTTGGAATGCTTCAGTCTTTGCTAATCTTTAGTTTCTTCACTTTTTCACTAAAAAAGTTTGGTGATTTCGTGATTTACTAGTAACTTTGCACCCCGAATAAAAAATCATCATTCATTAAGAACAATAAGAAACTAGAAAACAAGGAAAAATGGAATATATGTCTCAAGAAGGCTACGATGAGCTCGTGGCCGAACTTCAACACATGGTAAACGTAGAGTTGCCAGCCGTTCGTGATGCGATTGCTGAGGCTCGCGACAAGGGTGACCTCAGCGAGAATTTCGAGTATCATGCTGCCAAACGTGAGCAGGGCAAACTGTTGAGCCGCATCAGCTTCAAGCAGAAGGTTTTGGAGAATGCCCGTGTCATTGACAAGTCACGTCTGAAGAGCGATACCGTCGGCTTGTTGAGCAAGATTAAGATTACCAATCTCGCCAACAAGTGCAGCATGAGTTATGTTATCGTAAATCCTCACGAGGCTGATTTGCATAGTGGAAAAATCTCTATCAAGTCGCCTATCGCCAAGGCTCTTCTGGGTAAGAAGGCAGGTGATGAGGTAATGGTAAAGGTACCAGCCGGCTTGCTCAAATTCCGCCTGGATAGTGTTGAGTTATAACTTGATAGTGTTGAGTTATAATGTATTCTTTTAAAGGAAAACTCCCGATAATTTGAAACTGTTCAAATTATCGGGAGTTTCCCTTTTTTATAAATCTTATTGTAGTTCTTTTATAAATTCTATTCTAATATTTCTCCAGAATCTTATTCAGTAAGAAGGTGGCATTCTGGTTTCTTGCCACGCCCTTCTGTATCTTATAAGTATAGGTAACATCCGTGCCCAAATCTATCTCGAAACAATAGTTGTGGAATTTGCCTGATGCATCATTCTTCATCTTAGAGAGTTCCAAATCGTGGGTAGCAATGATACCGCTCACCGGCTGTTTGGCGATGGCTTCTAGGAATTTTCTCGAACCATTCAGTTTATCCAATGAATTCGTTCCCTTCAGAATCTCATCCAGAATAATCAGCGTTCGGAGTGATTCCTTATTGCCCGCTATACTTTCCTTGCAGTTTTTTCCCTCTGCACTTTCTTTGCAGAACTTCAGAAGCTCCTCCAATCTAATCAATTCAGCATTGAAATAAGAGATGCCATGCGTCAAATCATCGGTGGTTCTCATACTCGAGAACAATCTGAAACGTGAAATCTTCAGTTGATCCGCAAATACCGGCATACCCGCCATTGCCAGGATATAGTTCACGCCCAGCGAACGCAGGAAGGTACTCTTTCCCGCCATGTTGGCTCCGGTGATGATATAATAGTTGTCGTCCTTGATGGTGAAATCATTCTTCACCGCCTTGGCACCCAGGAAAGGATGATAGAGATTCTTACCCTCGAACACGATTTCCGGACTTCCCGAAACAAATTCCGCCTCTTCCGCCTCCGGATGATTATATCTGAAATCCGCCATCGAAACCATTGCATCCATCTCGCTGATGATATGCATCCATTCCTCCATCTTCACCATATAGGTATTCTTCCATTTCAGGAAACTGCGAACCAGGAAGAAATCGCTCAGCATGAAGGCATCGGTGAAGAAAAGACCCAGGAAGTTGCCTCTTCTGTCATACCCCTTCAATATCTTTTCCAGTTGGGCAAAGGAAGGCAGGGCATCTGCCAGGGATTTCTGCATCTCCTTGCCTAATTCGCTATGGAAATTGCGCCTGTTGATAAGCTGGAGTATCTGGGCATAGGCGATGAGCTGATGTCGAAGCTTGCAGCCATTGCTGTCTATCTTGTCAAGTGTCTGCTTGCAGACGAAGAATACCACCATGTATTGAACCAACACCCACCACAAGGCAAAATTCACCGAAACCATATCGCATATCGATAAAATCACGGAACCGATGACTCCGATAATCAGCAGCCATCCGATAACGAACGAAACCGGTGAACCAAACCATGCCGGCACCTCCATCTTCGAAACCTTCTGCATCGCATCCACCACTGCAGCAGAATCAATCTTCTTCATCTTGCCATTCACCATTTTGCCATCCGCAGTTTGGCTTCTGTTCTTTTCGCCAAGTGCCAGAAATTCCATTCGCCAGTTTTCGCCTTCTCCAGCCAATTCCTTCTGCAAATCTCTTCTTCTTTTGATATCTTCCATATTCAGAGGTGTTTCCCGGGTAAGATTCCTGGCGAGTGCCTCCGAACCGCCCGATGTGATGGTTCGGCAGATGCGGTTGAACAGCGAACTCTTGCCGAATACATCGAGGTCGAAGGAATAAGGATGCTGCGGATTCTGATAGGAATCGCCCGTCTCGAAAGGTGAAAAATCGCCCTCCCAAGCCTTGATTTCGTCCAGATAAACCTTGAGCAAAGCCGAAAGATGCTCTATCTTCTCCTTATTTTTGTCGTCAAGTCTTCTGATACCCAGATAGGCAATCAGGCACAACACCGCCCCCAACAGATAGTTCTGCGTATCCCCATCCAATGCGAAATAGCAGATCAGGAAGGCGAGGATGCCGCCGAAAGCCAGCAGCTCTTCTGTTATAAATCCCGTATTCTTACGCTTCAGGGCAGCCACCTCAGAAGCATATCGGCTTACATATTGTTGATAATTCTCCTTGATATTCATACTTCTTTATTCTTTTTCTTCTTGTTATTCATTTTGCTATTCATTTTGCATTCTATCTTGATTGCTAAAAATGAAATGCGCTGCAAATATACGAAACTTTTTGGGGAAATTTGCAGTGCATTGCAAATTTCTCGTGCTTCTGAGTGAAATTTGCAGTGCATTGCAAATTTCTTTCTGTAGAACTGATAACACTTTCTGTAAAACTGTATATCCGAGAATTTGTATTTATTTAGTTTTATTACCCGATACATCCTATAGTTTTTATCGCCCGATACATTCTATAGTATGCGTATATATAAGCCGATGTTGTGGCTATCATACTGATGAGATTCATACAGGTGAAGGCTGCCTGCTGGGTGTTACCTGCCAGATAAAACACTGCCGTCGGGAGGAGATGACAGAAATCAAGCCAGCGGTCTAGACCGATAAAAACTCTTAAAAATCATAACGTATCTTCTTGAATACCAGTATTTGTTGCTATCTTTGCACAGTATATACTAATAACGCTACGTGGATAAATACTAATAGCGCTACATGAGTATATACTAATAGGAATATAAGTTTAATCATGAGTAATATGAAGAAGATTTTCTTAGGATTGGCAGCAGCACTGATGTTGACAGCCTGCAACGAGAACAGACAGCCGGAGGCAATGAACAGCGTTGACTCTGCAAGTGTGGTAACCGATTTGATGATGAGTCGCAGAAGCATTCGTGCTTACAAGGATTCCGCAATCAGCCGTGATACCCTGAACGAGATTCTGAAATGCGGTATCCATGCGCCAAACGGGCAGAATCTGCAGTCGTACGAAATCAGAGTGATAGATTCTCCTGCACTCATCGATTCGATAACCCAAGCCGTGGTAAAGGATAATCCTAAGATAGCAGAGCGCAAGGGCTTCAAGAACATCTTCGTGAATGCTCCATGCGTGGTTTGCATCGCCTACGATACGACTTATGATATGGCGCAGATTGATTGCGGTTTGCTTGGCGAGAACATCATTCTTGCAGCATGGTCAAGGGGCATCGGTTCCTGCTGCCTGGGCAGTTCAGCCCGTTGGATACAGGATTCTCCGTCAGCCAAGCCTTACCTCGACCGCATGGCATTCTCCAAGAATTACAAGCTGCTCTACTGCATCGCCCTGGGGTATCCTGACGAATCGCCAGAGGCAAAGCCAAGACGCCAGGATATGATTAAGTTCATGGATTAAGACAGATGAAGGTTGATGTCCTGAAACAGGACATCAACGTTTGAAGATAGATATGCATCTTTTTGAAACATGTAGGCAAAATATGAAAGGGCAAGTTCTCAATAGAAGGGCAAAAGCTTTGTATATTGCCAGGTATTTGAAAGCTTTTGTCCTTACAGAGCGACAGTTTTGCATTCATAAGCACCCAGGACGATGCCCTTTCAGGGCGTGTGGGGCTTACATGCGAAACTTGAGTAAAGGGAACAAATTTTGTGCCTATACAGCATCGACCTTTGTACGTCCGATTATCTGAAATTTCAGATAAGAAGGATTTATCTGTTTGGATAGAAGAGCCGTTGAAGCTGGAGCGCAATCATAAATATTATATAGGTGTAGCTGTTATGGCAAGTAGCGGTAATGGTGAAATTCATTTTCCTGCTTATTTCAAGAAGGGCTGCGTAAGAAATCTGTGTACAGATAGGAAAAAGAATTTGCCAGTAACCTTGGGCGTTTCTCTTTATGGTATATCTGCAAAGCATCTTCAGTAAGTCTCCCCCACACGCTTACTTTTCTGTTCGTATGGGGGAACGATGTGTTTGGAACTTTATGCATTTTGCCTGTTTTTACTCCTTTATCTCTTTCATATTTGCAGGATTATAGGGAGTCAACTGCTGCATCTCCTGCTCTGTTGCTTCAGGCAAGGCAGGAATCTTGTTTCTGATGCAGAAATCGGTAATGGCGGCAGCTGATTCTTTGGGAGTAGAAGAATCCGGTTTGATGGATTGCTTCTTTTCTACATACTCCTTTCCCGTGATATATAGCTCGGTAATCACATGGATGAGTTGCTGCAGCTTGTCTTTCTTATGAGAGAAAAGATAGCTGTTGTCAGATTTCTGGAAGAGCAGGTCCTTGAAGGAATAGTAATCTTCAGGACTTATCTGATAGGTTTCCACCACATGGTCGTAGATATCTGTCTGGGTATAACCGAAAAGCTGGTGCGTCAGATTCTTGTAGGTAGGAAGCTGGTTGATTTCTATCTGACAGATATTCCGACTGCTGTCCGTTTGAATACTGCCTATTGTCTGCTGATTGAGCAGGACGAGTTGAGAGCCCAGTGAATCTTTCAGCTGATATTTCTTTCGATATTGTTCAATAAGTGTCTTCTCTTCCGGCCAAGGTCGGAAGGTTCCTTTGTCGCTGACCATGAATGCTCGCTTTTTGTCTTCGGAAACGAGTCGGCTGTTGTGAAGATTTCTTTTGGAATAGGCATTGAGATCCGTCTTTCCATTCTTCAGGTTGATGTAATACTCCACGATGCCGTCGTTGAAGTATTTCATTACAGAGTCGTTGGTCTGGTAACTGCGATAATATCCCTTAAGTCTGATGAAGTGAGGACGATTCCCTGTTACGTTCACATCCTCCAGTTTCTGTATTTTTGTGATATGTCCAGGCATCTTCTCTTCCTTGTTCTGTGCCATGAGACTGGTAGGAAGAAGGAGAAGAAGCACAAACAGATATTTCATATAATGATGATGTTTCATATTGATGATGCTTTAAAAAGAATACTTAATGATGTGTTTATATGAGCTGTTGCTTCTACAGGGAGGCTGCGCAGTTCTTCCTCAACCACATCCCGAAGAAGCGGTCGTAGATGATATAGCTGCCATTGTACTTGTAGATGAATTCTCTATTGATCAGCGTCTTGAGAGCAAGACTCACGCTGCTGGCAGCAGGCAAGTTGTGGCGGCTGATGAAATCCTGCGAAAGAATGGAGGTGACAGCCTTGTCCTGGGCAATGGCAGATAGAAGGGCTGCCTGATTGTCAGTAAGGGAATCGTAGTAATTCACGAATGCCACTTCCTGCTCGTTCACCAATTCCAGGGTTACATCATCAATTTCCGCTGTCGTAATTTCCTTTACGTTCTGATAGAGTCGGTTCAGAATATCCTGAATATACCAGGTTTGACCATCCACCTTATTATATAGATAGGCAAAGGTGTCAGGATCCATGGTCAGATTCCGGGTCCCCATCCATCTGTTGGCAAAATGATGATACTCATCCTGGTTGATGAGAGGAAGGTTGAGAATTTGCGAACTTTGATAGAATGGGCGCTTTGCCGACAGGAACATGTCGGTCATCATGTGCTGCTTGCTGCCTGCAAAGATGAAATATACATTCGGCAAAAACTGGATGTAGGAGCGTAGCAGGGCCTCTGTGCCATCTTCGGGATATTCGGCTATCTGCTGGAACTCATCGATGGCAATATAGATTCGTTTCTCCGATTGTTTCAGATACTCGAAGATATGTTTGAGAGAATCCTCGCTCTGGCTTGGTGAAACTGTAATCGAGAACGTAGGGATTCCCGTCATCTCATCAAACGACATCGTAGGCTTGTAGCCGGCAAAGAAAGTGGTAATCTTGCGCATGGCAGTTTGCGAGAAAGTATCAACCTTCCCGATAATCGTCTTTGCCAATAATTGGATGAATTGGCTCAGATTTCTTGTGGCATTGATGTCGAGATAGAAACAATGCGTTTCAGGCTCCTGCTTGCTGATGTTCTCAAAGACATGGTGTATGAGTCCCGTCTTTCCGATGCGTCGAGGAGAGATGAGGACGATGTTACGCTCATTCTGCAAAGCCTTCATGATGACTTCCGTCTCTTTTTTGCGGTCGCAGAAGTATTCTGCTCCCTTATATCCGTAGATAACAAATGGGTTATTCAGCTGTTCCATAACGTTTTATAGCTATTCCATATTTTGTGTTACATGTTTTATGAAATGCAAAGATACTACTTTTTATGTAACTATCGCCACTTCTTTTCCTAATAATTTTTAAAACTTGCATTTTGACAGTGCTTATCCATCAAAAAAACTACGCAGAAGAAAAATATCTCAATCTGTGAAACCAACTTTCATAGGTACATTTTAATTTTGCATCCAAAAAAGAATGTATTAATGTTGTATGATGATGGTTAAGCAAATATCAGATAAGAAAGATGTGGAGCCGATAGACTTGCTCCAGGCCTTTGAGATAATCGTAGAAAAGGCAAAAGGGTCTTCTCTCGGAGAAGAGTTTTATCAGAAAGTAGATCCGTATCTTGGTTTGGTTTCAGATAAACTGTGTATCTCCAAGCGAGCAAGTGTTATTATGGCTCTCTTTGCCGACCGGTGTTATGATACCCATATCCGGTTTTCTGATTTGACGGAATTCCTGGATTGCAGAATCCTGACATTGCTCAGATATTCCAACGAAACTCAGGAACTTATCGATAAGGAATATGTTTGTCAGAATCGGATTGAAGGATTCAGCTATAGTATCCCGATGGAGGTGATGGAGGCATTCCAGCATAATCGACGATATATTCCTTCGGATGTGGATAAATTCACAGCCAGAGAACTGTTTGATAAGTTTGATGAACTTTTCTCGAAATGCCGCTGCGAAAAACTGAACAAGCAGGTTTTGAGAAAGAAACTCAGAGCGCTGGTTGTCAAGAATAGCAACCTGGCATTTGTCAAGGCAATGGCTTTGTATGATATAAATGTGGAGGATAAAGATTTTCCGCTTTTCATCTTGCTGTGTACACTCTTTGTTATTGATGGCGATGATGACATCCGTTGCCATGACTTGGATTTCATCTATGAGGAAGGTGAGTCGGTCTGGCGATGGGCTAAGCGAGACCTTAGCCAAGGCAACCATCGTTTCTTGCAGAAAAAGTTCATAGAATATACCAACGATGACGCTTTGCCGACAGGGAATCCTTTAAGATTACAGACAGTGCGAAGAAGCTGCTCTTTTCGGAGATGAACCTTTCTGCTATACGAGGCTCCCGTCCTAAAGGTGGCATGTTATCCTTTGAGAGTATCAAGCCTAAACAGCTGTTTTACAACGATAAGGAACGTAAACTGGTAGAAGAACTCGCAGCTCTTTTGGATGAAAAGAATTTCCAGGGTATCCGAGACCGCTTGAAGGAAACCAATTTCAGAAGTGGCTTTGCCTGCCTTTTCTATGGTGCACCAGGTACCGGAAAGACGGAGACTGTTCTTCAGATAGCCAGGAAAACGGGTCGCGACCTTATCCAGGTTAGCATCTCGGAAATCAAGAGTATGTGGGTAGGGGAGAGCGAAAAGAACATCAAGGGTATCTTTGATGATTACAGAAAGATGGTGAAACAATCGGCAAAAACTCCTATTCTGCTATTCAATGAGGCAGATGCCATCATCGGCAAGCGTATGGTGGGTGCAGAGAAGGCGGTGGATAAGCTGGAGAACAATATCCAGAACATCATTCTTCAGGAGATAGAGCAGCTTGATGGCATTCTTGTTGCCACAACCAATCTTGCCGAGAATATGGACAAGGCCTTCGAGCGTCGTTTCCTCTATAAAGTGAAGTTTGAAAAGCCTGATTTGCATTGTCGTTTGCAGATTTGGCAAACGATGATATCATCTTTGAATGATGCTGATGCTTCTTTCCTTGCCGCTAGATATGATTTCAGTGGTGGTGAGATAGAAAACATTGCCCGCCATTATACCATTCAATCCATCTTGCATGGCAAACCGGCGAATATGCTCAAATCTCTTGTCGGGTATTGCGATAGTGAAAGGCTGGAAGGAAGAACCCCCAAGAGAAAGGTTGGGTTCTGATGCATCACCCATAAAGAAAAGGCGGTAAATACGAAAAATGTATTTGCCGCCTTTTTTCCTAGTTTCAGATGATTGTATCTGATATTTCTTGATTGATTAAATCTGATATTCCTTAATTGATTAAATCTGGTATTTCTTTGTGAGATTTCTCAATTTTTCGGCAATATCCTCCCTTAGCCATTGAGGTTCCAATACTTCCATGGTATCCATGTTGGAGAATATCTCCTGTTCAAAATCGAATTCAGGCTTCAGATGGTATTCAAAGATAGAATATTCATTTGTGCGCTCCGTTTCCTTTTGTGAGGTATGGAGAGGAAGGTTGCGGATATAGTTACTTTGGAATGCATCCACCTTGAGTACCACCTTTTGCACCTCAGAGTCCTCGTTGTTGATGATGCCGAAGCAATCCTTGAAATATTCAGCAGGATCCAGATCCTCTGGCAATTTGAATGTTTCTTCAGAGATGGTGACATTCTCCATACGGTCGAGCGCATAGCATCGGATGTCATCTGTGCCAGGACTGTAAGCCACCACATCCCAACGTTTCTTGAAAGCCTTTACGAAATAAGGATGAATATCAAATTCATGATACTCCTCTGTATTGAAGCTATAGTAGGATATGGAGATGACGCGGTTGTCACGCATCGCCTTGATGATGTCTTCCAGATAGTTTCTGCCAGAAGGCATATCTTCCAAGAGTACACGCTCCTTGAGCTTGCGACTGTTGCCAACCATGGCATTGAGGGAGAAGGCATTGAGCATCCAACTTCTGGCACTTCCTTCCTCGAAGCAGTCACCATACTCAATGTAATAGCGGTATCCGCTGCCACAGCTGATGCTGATTTCAAACAGTTCCTCGATGGAATGGAGGTTGTTGATGAAGGTACGGCGAGAGAGTTCCGTTCCTTCGCTGAGATCAGAATCCTTCCATCTGCTTTGGATTTCCTTTAAGGTGATGCCGCCCCTTTTTCTAGCCCGATGGATGGTTTCCACGAGCCAGACATATTTGTTCAATTGATTGATAGCCATATTCTGTTTCTTTTATTTTGGTACAAAGATAACGGAAAAGTAGGAAAATATGTTGCACAGGATAGATTTATTTCATGCTAATTTCAATTATTTCATCGTTTTGCGAAAATAAAACGAACCTGTGCAGCCAATTTACCCATGTCTTCTGTACTTTTGCACACAGGAAATAAAAAAATGAAATTTATATAATATCTTCCCGACTTTTCCGTTTTCTGATATAGACATTATAACAATACTGCGTTAAATTAACATTTAATCGTCTGTAAATCAATAACTTATATTAAGAAATGCTTATGAAAACTTAACTATAAAAAGTTGGTCAAGTCGCTGATTTTCAGTAACTTTGCAAATCACGACAAACGCAAAATTATATGAATACAGGACTTGACCAATATATGGATATCTTTAAAGATGCAGTTGAAGATTCGGCTGCAAAGTTAACAAAAAGTTTCGAGAAAATACTCATCGAGGTGATAATTTTGTTCATGGTAATACCAAGAAAGATAAATTTCACCCAAATGGGGAGGTATGGCT
>NZ_QSIG01000066.1:0-13933 GCF_003468525.1 Prevotella sp. AM34-19LB
CAAAAGCAATTTTCCTGCATTTTCAGCATCAAAAACTTTGTAAAATTCATCAATAATACAAAATAATTCTGTAACTTTGTCCTTGGTAATCTCCATAATGATATCTTTTTATGTTTGTAACTAATTGGATTTCACCTACAAAGATACAAAAAATATCGGAGATTACCAACTTTTTTAGGCACTATTTCTTATCCCGAACTGAGGTATAATTCTCATAATTTTTTGTGTAATCGATTTCCTAATATTCGGAAGATGGATTTTCTTGAATCGGAAGATAGATTTTCTGAATCACTTCTTCGTATTCTTTCCGGCAATCGCTCTTTGATGTGATGCCGCCGCCTGCCTTGAAACACAATTCTCGGCTTACTTCAGAATTCTTTCCTTTTTCTGTCTTGGAAGGCGAAGCTTCTTCTTCGACGAATCGAATCATGACGGCGGAATTGAGTTCGCCCTGGTTGTAGATTCCCATGATGCCTGTGTAGAAGCCGCGGTCGTAGCCTTCTGCCTCGTGGATGATCTGCATGGTTTTATCCTTCGGGGCACCCGTGATGGAACCGGCCGGGAGCTGGGCATCGAGGATTTCGCCCAGATGCTGCCGGTAATCTTCGGGCAGGCGACCGCTGATTTCTGAACTGGTTTGCAGGATGTCGCCCTTGTTGGTGTGCAACACGTCGATGTAACGATATTTGTCTACCCTTACATTCTCTGCCACCTTGCTCAGGTCGTTTCTTATCAGGTCTACGATGGTGGCGTGTTCTGCCGCCTCCTTCTGGTCTTCCATCAGCTGCTTTTCGGCATCGGGGAGTGATGCATCCAGTGTTCCCTTCATGGGATAGGAGTAGATTCTTCCATTCTTGATTCTGACGAAGGTTTCGGGCGAAAAGCAGACGAAAGGATTTGAAATCTCTTCGATGTTCTCTTCTTTCGGATAAGTTTTGTTCTGAAATTCTTCTTCAATCTTATCAGCTTTATTCTGCGATTCTTCTTCTTTCTGCTGAGCTTTATCTTCTGCTTGATTTCTCTTTCTTCTGAGCAGCAGTTTATACTTTCCTTTTGCCTGGTTGAAAATATCCTCTAAAGAGAGATTGCAGCTTACGGGAACCTTGCAGGTGAGATTCGTGAGATAGCTGTTGCCCGCCATGATGTTGTTCTTCACGATGTCGAAACTTCGCTTGTAATCCTCATAAAGGGGTGGGGCTATCTGCCAAGAAATCTCCGCAATCTTTTCCGAATTATTTTTCATCTCATCAGAAGAATTCCCTCTTCCTTCGAAATCGAAGAGGCATTCTTCGGGATTTATATCTGATAGCTGGCGGATGAACGCCTTGTCGCCCTGATGGTTGATGACAAAGAGAAAAGGCTCGTCCTGGCTTGCCAATCGGTTGATTTTATCTATGATTTCCTGTTTCATGTCTGCAAAGATACTGCTTTTCTTTGGATGGGCAAAAGATTGGTGATAAAATATTTCAAGGCTTTGAGTTGCTGGAACACAAAAAATCCCGAGACATAGAGAAATGCCCCGGGATTCCGTTGATAAAACTATGCAAATTGTTATTCGTATTCTCAATACTTTTGCAAACTTTGTTATTCGTTTCTCAATTCCTTAGCAGCCTCTACCATTCTAATGAGCGAGGCCTTGGTTTCTGCCCAGCCACGGGTCTTCAAACCGCAATCCGGATTCACCCAGAGCTTGCTCTTGTCGATGAATCTTTCCGCTTTTTTCAGCAAATCTACCATCTCCTGAGTCTCTGGTACTCGGGCTGAATGGATGTCGTAGACGCCCGGACCAATCTCGTTAGGATAGTGGAAATCGGCAAAGACATTCAGCAATTCCATCTGCGAACGGGAACACTCGATGGTGATCACGTCAGCATCCATCGCTGCAATATGTTCGATAATATCATTAAACTCAGAATAGCACATGTGGGTGTGAATCTGAGTCTTGTCTTCCACGCCGCTGGCTGAAATCCGGAAGCTTTCTACCGCCCATTTCAGATACTCATCCCATCCTGACTTTCGCAAAGGTAAACCTTCGCGGATGGCTGGCTCGTCTATCTGGATAATCCTGATGTTGTGGCGCTCCAGGTCGCAAACCTCATCACGGATGGCGAGGGCTATCTGCTTGCAGGTGAGAGAACGGGGCTGGTCATTTCTTACAAACGACCATTCGAGAATGGTTACCGGACCGGTGAGCATTCCCTTCATCGGCAACTGGGTGCACGACTGTGCGAAGGTGCTCCAATCCACGGTCATCGCCTGCTTGCGCTCCACGTCGCCATAGATTACTGGTGGTTTCACGCAGCGGGAACCGTAGCTCTGAACCCATCCGTTCTGGGTGAAGGCAAAGCCTGCCAACTGCTCGCCGAAATACTCCACCATGTCGTTGCGCTCAAACTCGCCGTGCACCAGCACATCCAGTCCAATCTCCTCCTGCCATTCTATGCATTTTCGGGTTTCTTCCTTCAGCAGTTGATTGTATTCGGCAGCCGAAATTTCGCCCTTCTTGAACTTGGAACGCCATGAGCGCACCTCTTTGGTCTGAGGAAACGAGCCGATGGTGGTGGTAGGATAGAGCGGAAGATGGAGCTCTGAATACTGAATCTCTGGCGCACCTCGAATGCTGAATGGCGCTGCGAATCCTTATCGGTTAAGGCGGCAACCCGGGCTTTCACCTCTGGGTTGTGAATCAGGAAAGAAACCTTTCGGTCGGCAATATCCTTCTGATTTTCAGCGAAGTAAGCCTGGATGCCTGCTGCGTAGTCTTGTTCTGCAGTCTTTTCCTGATGAGAGAATCCCTCTTTAGTCTCACCCCCGGCAAGCGCTTGATGGCAGCCAGTTCCTCTATCTTCTGTGCCGCAAATGCCATCCATCGCTTGATGCCGGCAGGGAGATTCTGCTCCTTGGTTTCGAGCGCCAGATCGTATGGCACGTGGAGGAACGAGCAGGAACCTGCCACGAAGACTCTATCGGCTCCGAGCTTGCCTATCGCCTTGTTTACTAGCTCGGTCGACTTCTCCAAATCGTTCTTCCAGATGTTGCGGCCGTCCACTACGCCGAGCGAGAGAATCTTGTCTGCAGGCAGGATGTTGAGGATGGAATCCAACTGCTCCGGGCATCTTGCCAGGTCGATGTGGAGGGCTTCCACAGGCAGGTTTACCGCCAAATCTGCGTTATCTTTCAAGCCATCGAAATAGGTGGCTACGATAATCTTGAGGCGGGTGTTCTCTCTGATGTAACCGAACGCCTTCTGGATGGCGTTGCGCTGCTCATCGTCCAGGTCGAGCGAGAGATAAGGCTCGTCTATCTGAATCCATTCTGCTCCCTTCTCTTCCAGGGCTTTGAGAAGTTCGACGTAAACCGGGAGAACCTTATCGAGCAGATCAAGGCGATGGAAACCATCCTGCATTCCCGTGATATCCTCCTTCTCCTTTCCTAAAAGAAGGAACGATACCGGACTCAGAATCACGGGCTTGGTCTTGATGCCCAATTCCAGGGCTTCGCAGAATTCATCCACCACTTTCGTATCGAAGAGAGAAAATTCCTGATCCTTCACAAATTCCGGAACGATGTAATGATAATTCGTATCAAACCATTTGGTCATCTCCATCGCAATCACATCTTCCTGCTCGTTCTGCTCGCCGTGGGCCATGGCGAAATAGAGGCGGAGCTTATCTTCCTTCAGACTATTGTAGCGCGAAGGGATGGCTCCGAGAGTGAGGGTGAGGTCGAGGGTTGTGTCGTAGTAGGAGAAATCGTTGGAAGGGATGAGGTCGATGCCTACCTTCTGCAGCAAGTTCCAGTTTTCTCTGCGGAGATTTCTGGCGGTATTCTCCAGTTCGTTACGGTTGATCTTACCAGCCCAATAGGCTTCGCAAGCCTTCTTGAGTTCACGCTTCTTACCAATGCGAGGATAGCCCAGCACATTTGTCTTGATGTTTTTGATACTACTCATATCTCTTGTTTTTTATGTTGTTATTCGTTTTCGGCTGCAAAGGTAAGAAGAAGAATCTCATCCGCCAAATATTCTTTTGTTTTTAGGAAAACATTCTGAAATATGCGGAAAACGATGACTGCGGCAGAATAATATTCTGTAAAAACAGAAAGTTCCGAAAAGAAGAGTAGTCAATGGTACTGGGCTTCCGGGGGGGCTAACTCTCGAAACTTCAGTTAATACGCTTCTCCCTGCTCTATCTCTTCCTGCGTGATGCGCTTGCGGTCGATGGCGCGCCAGGCGAAGACGATGTAGGCGAGGACGAACGGGATGAGGAGGGAAACTATCGCCATGGTGCGGAGCGTGAACTCGCTGCTGCAACTGTTGGCGAGGGTGAGAGAACTCTGAAGGTCGATGTTTGACGGATAGTAGGCGGTGTGGTTCCAGCCGGCTATCAGCAGAAGAACCAGCACGGTGAGTACGGTTCCGATGCCCGTAAACCAGATTCCCTTTCTATACTGCACGCTTCTCGATGACTTGAAAATGCCGAAGAGAACGAGTACTACACCTATTAATAATATTACAAGCAGGATTGGCATCTCCAGGAGATTGTGAAGATACTTCATGCTCTCTATCGTAATGCTGGAAGAAGAAGTGCTGAATCCGTCCTTTATCATCAATCTGATGAGGAACGGCAGGAAGAACAATAGGAAGAGCAGGGCATTCCATGGCAACTGGCGGGTGCAGCGCTCCTGAATCTGCTGGTGCTCGATGTTGTTCTTGATGTAGAGCATGCCCAGGATGCGGGCTAGCATCAGTACGGCAAGTCCCAGTACCACGTTCCATGGGTCGAGCAGGGCATCAAGACCATGACTGGCGTTTGCCCATCGGCTGATAACGGGTTGCAGACTGTTGGTAATATTCCCTTTGTCTATCAGGAAATTGCTGCCGTTGAAGAAGGTGGCTACGGCCCCGCCAAGAAGCAGAGGGCCTACGATGCCGTTGATGATGAGGCAGATTTGAAAGGTCTTTGGTCCAAGAAAATTACCTATCTTGTTCTGGAATTCATAGCTCACCGCCTGAATCACAAACGAGAACAGGATGATCATCCACAGCCAGTAGGCTCCGCCGAAACTGGTGCTGTAGAACAGCGGGAATGAGGCGAAGAAGGCTCCGCCGAAGGTGACGAGCGTGGTGAAGGTGAACTCCCACTTTCTGCCCGTGGAGTTGATGATGAGGCGACGCTCTTCTTCCGTTTTTCCCAAACAGAATATCAAGGTGTTGGCTCCCTGTACAAACATGAGAAACACCAGCAGGGCTCCTAATAATGATACGAGGAACCACCAGTATGATTGCAAAAATTCGTATGTCATAATACTTTCGGGTTTTGTTATTTACTGAAAAACTATCCTATGATTCTTTTCGAAATCTTTCTGAAAAACATTGATTATCAGAGAGATTATTCATATTCCGGTCCTTTCTTGATCTGCTTTACCTGGATGCTGATTTCCACGGCGAGCATGGTGGTGAAGAGTGCCAGGAAGATGAAGAAGGTGGTGGCCACGCTGCCTGCCTCGATGTCGGAGATGGCGGCGCTTACTGGCAGCAGGTCTTGGATGGTCCAAGGCTGGCGACCGATTTCTGCTACTATCCAGCCCGATTCTGAGGCGATGTAAGCCAGCGGAATCATGATGATGGCGGAAATGAGGAACCAGCGGTAATGGGCGATTTCCTTCTTATAAACAAAGAAGAGGCTGAGGGCGAAGAAGAGGATGAGCAGGCATCCTACTCCCACCATCAGGCGGAAGGCGTAGAAGCAGATTGGGATGCTCGGTACCAGTTCCTTGGCGTCCTTGATGTAACCATATCCGAAGTATTTCATGTTTTCCTTCAAGATAGGGAGCTGGTCTTCGGCCTTGGTTTCGCGATAGGTTTTCAGGGCAACAATCGCCTTCTTGCCCCGGGCTATCTTCTCCTGCACGGATGGTTCCCGGGTGCCGTCCTCGTGGGTGTAACCCTTGATAATATCGTTTACGCCAGGCACGTAGCCATCGGCTGTGCGGGTGGCTAGAAACGAGAGCATGTTAGGGATGGCGATGCGCATGGCTGGCTCCTGCTCGTTTTCGTAATCGGGCTGCTGGAAGGGGTGAACGGCTGCTATCGCCGTAAGGCTCTCACCCTTGCCACCATTATATAATGCTTCCATCGCAGCCAGTTTCATCGGCTGCACCTGTGCCACCCGATAGGCGGAATTGTCGCCGGTCATCGCAGCCAGCAGGGTGGCGATGAGTCCTACTCCGGCACCCATCTTGATGCTCGCCTTGGCAAGTTGGGTTTCTCTCTTCTTCAGGAGATACCAGCAGCTTACGGCTACCACGAAGGTGGCTCCGATGATCCAGGATGAGGTGACAGTGTGGGTGAACTTGTTGATGGCGAATGGCGAGAGTGCCACATCCAGGAAGGAGGTCATCTCGAAGCGCATGGTGTCGGGATTGAATTCCTGCCCCACCGGATATTGCATCCAGGCGTTGGCTACGAGAATCCACCAGGCAGAAATGGTGGCTCCAAGTCCCGTGAGCCAGGTGGAGGCAAGGTGGAAGCCCCGGCTTACCTTATCCCAGCCGAAGAACATCACCGCCACGAAGGTGCTCTCCATGAAGAATGCCAGGATGCCTTCGATGGCGAGGGGAGCACCGAATACGTCGCCCACAAACCAGGAGTAGTTGCTCCAGTTGGTTCCGAATTCAAACTCCAGGATGATTCCTGTGGCAACACCCATGGCGAAGTTTATGCCAAAGAGTTTTTGCCAGAAACGGGTTACGTGCTTCCAGAACGGCTTGTTGGTGCGGTAGTAACATGTTTCGGCAATGCCCATGATTACTGCCAGTCCCAGGGTGAGCGGAACGAACAGCCAATGGTAGATGGCCGTGAGTGCGAATTGCGCCCTCGACCAGTCGATGGTGGCTGATGTAATGTCTAACAATAGATTTGTCATCATAGTTGAATGGTTTTAAAATTGTTATTATATAATGTTTTTGTATTTTATTTCTTTCGATAATATTCGATAATATGGGATTGAAATCCAGAGTTTTATCTGTTGAGAATTTCCTTGGATACGAAGCCAGCCTTGTCTCCATTCTTTGCATTCGTATTGATAAAATCAGGAAAGAAGAAGAGCTTGAGCACCAGGAAGATGATGGCAAGCTTGATGAGGATGATGGTCCAGAGCGTCTTGCCCAGGGTCATCGTCCTGAAACCATCGTAATAGAGATGGAATATTTGGGATAGCAGTCCTTTTTTCATCGGCTTTACATCTGTTGTCATCGGCTTCCCATCCATTTTCATCAGATTTTCATTCTTTTCCTTCTTCATAATTACTCCTTCTTTTAAAAATCTGCTGCAAATCTACAATAAAATTATGTAATTACCAAATATTTTCTTGAAAAAGTTACAAAAAAGGAAAGAAATGTTTTAAAGTCACAGACTATAGCTTGTGGTTCACGACTGGGCTGAAAGCTTTATAAGCAGCCCGCCCTGTAGGGTAAAACTTGCATTTTATTCCTTTATGTTAAAATCTCCATGAGAAAAATAACCTATCTTTGCAATCCCATTATATGAAATGAGATGCAATAAAGAATTGAAATTATAAAATACTTAACTTTCGCATGTGGTTCAAGAACGGGCTGAAGGCCCAAAAGCTCCTAGCCCAGGGCGATGCCCTGCTAGGAGCTTCTGCCCTTTCAGGGCGTGTGGAGCTTACATGCGAAACTTGAGTTAGGAAGAAAAGTTTGATTTTTTATATTGGAGGAAATGCGTATGATAATAGGAGTAGTAATTATCAAGGTAGCGATGCTGGTTAGTCTTGCTGCCTATCAAATATTTAAATCCTGAAGAAAAAGAATGTTATGAAGAAAGAGATAAATCCTAGAGAAACTTCCAGGGCGGCGGCATTCGAATTATGGATGTCGTCGCCGATGCCGATGGTAACCCTGACCAAGACACATCGTCAGGTTCTTGCAATAACTCCACGTCTTAATCTGAATTCCATCGGGCTTACCCCGTGTTTTCTCTTGAATGCCGTGCAGAAATGACTCTGGTAATCGTAGCCCAGCATGATTCCGATGTCAGCTATCGGAAGACTTGTGTCGAGGAGGTAATGAACTGCCAATTCCATGCGATAATCAAAAAGATATTGGAAGACGGTGGTTCCAAACTCCTGCTTGAAGGCTTTCTTCAGGGTGCATTCGTTGGTGCCCACCATTGCCGCCAACTCGTGGAGCGATGGCATTTCCTGATAGTGGGTGAGGATGATGCTTTGGGCATCGTGTATCTTGTCACGGATGCTGATACTGAGGGTTTGGGCGCTTGGCAAGAGACTGGCGGGCAGAAGAAATCCCGAGAGGCAGTCGATAATCTTCGATTCCAGGTATTTGGAGGCTTGGTTGCCTAACAGGCGGGAACGCTGGATGTCTCGTGCCGCCTTGATGACTGCTGCTATGGCGGGCTGGTTGTACTTGATGATGGTCTGGGTGTCGAAGGTAGGATTGGTTAGAGGGGAGAGTTGCTCAAAAACCTCTGGGTCGCGCTCGATAAGCTCTTCAATGAATTGCTGCGGGATGACCACGTTGAAGATTTCGAATTGGGTGCCCTGGTTCAGGTGAGTGTTGGCACCACCTTCGCCGCTTAGAAAACAGAGGCTTGCCTCGCCTGTTTTCCACATCATTTCCTTTTTCGCACCACGATTGCCGTACACTTCTTTCATGCTGCCGCCAAGGGTTGGCATGGAAAAGAGCAGGGCTGGTCTGACCTCGTGCTGTGCGATAAACTTGGCGTTGTTCGCCTTGCCAAGATAATGTTGGTTCATAATGCCAAACTTCTGGTAATGCCACTCCTTGAGCGAAACTTCCAATGCATCCGATTCGATGTGGTTGCTCCGTTCCATCCCATGGTTGTCGATGAAGGTAAGGCCGTTTTGCCTTACTTCCCCTTCTACCTTTCCATCTTTTATTATCTGACAGTCAACCATTAGCTTTATTTTAATTTGTTTTTATGCTGTGAAATTGCAATTAAGCAAGAATTTTGTCGCAAATGTACGATTTTCTAAGTAAATATGCAAGTATATCTACAAAAATATAACCTTTTTCGAAAAAAGTCTCTGCTCTATTTTCCCCCCATTCGTCCCACGGCTTCTTGGGCGGAGTTCTCGCCACGGTATTGCTTCTTGGCCTGGTTGAAGCGATAGGTGAGGCGGAGCTGCACGCTTCGGGTGTCTTCCCACTTCTGCTGCTGGAATCGCACGTTGCCGTAGGTGCCATCGGTCTTTCGGCTTATGGTGTTGAAGATGTCACTCACGTTCAGGCTTAGCGAGAGGCGGTCTTTCAGGAATCTCTTGTAGAGCTGGAAGTCGAAGTTGTGCACGCTGTTGATGGTGAGGTACTCGTAGGTGCCGCTGCTTCGGTAGGAGAACGAGAGGTTCAGGTACCAGCCTTGGGCAGATGGAAGCCGTTGTAGAGGCTGAAGATGTAGTAGGGGTCGTGGAAGCTTTTCTCCTTGCCCATGCTGATGGCCTTGATGAAGCCCTGCTGGATGCCTGCCTGCACCTGTGGCTCGTAGAAGCCCCAGCGGTGGCGGTAGCCGAGGAAGCTGCCCCAGTTCCAGCAATGGTCGATGTTGGTCCAGGTGATGTAGCCTGTTTGCGGGTCATCTGAATAGGGTTCGATGATGCTGGTGATGTAATCCTTCACGTAGGTGTAGCTTGCCTGGAGGAAGAGGTCACCATAGCTTGCCTGATATTGGAACTCGTGACGCTTGGAAGGCTCCAGCTGGCTGTTTCCTATCTGTCTCAAGTAGCGGTTTGCGTAAACCGTGCCCGTGTTCAGCTCCTGGAAGGATGGGCGGGTTTCGGAAGAGCGGTAGCTCAGCGACTGGGAGAATCTGCCTGCCTGATGAGAGAGCAGGAGGGATGGGTAGAGGTTGTCGTATTTGCGATGGAGTGGGGCGTGGGAATCCAGGCGGCTATCCACGTGCTCGTATCTCAATCCTACTCTTAGGGAGAAGGGCTTGAAGTCGAGTGAATACTCGGCGAAGACGGCAGCATGATTTTCCTTGGTGATGCTGTGGGTGGAGGTTCCCTTATCGGCAGGGGTGTAATCGGTGCGCGATTCGCTCTTCACGTAGTTGTACTCGGCGCCCATCATCCAGGTTTGCTTGTCGTTGATGGTGTAGTTGGCGCGGGCCTTTGCTCCCCAGATGGTTCCATCGCTTTGTGGCAGGAGGGTGAACTTGTTTCTAGCTTCCTGCTCCGAAATCTCATCCACGAATTGGCCCTGCTCTGTGTGTAGCTTCACGAAGTCGCCGAAGAAGTTCAGCTTCCATTTTTCTCCGTAATTACCCTGGTAGAAGGCGTTCACGTGGTGCTGCCAGTCGTAATAGAAAAACTTGTTGTTGCCCGTTACGTTGTCATCTACGTGATCGTTGGTCATCGCATAGCTCGTCATCTTGAATGGCATCGGCTGATGGATGTTGTAGCCATTGTATTTCACTCCGATGGTTTGCTTTTCCGTCAGGGCGAGGTCGGCTCCGGCACTCCAGTAGAAGTGGTCGTTGTAGTTATGCTTGCAGTCGAGGGTGGAGGAGGCGATGTAGGTGGTGGCGTTATCGCCAGTATTACTGCCTGTATTACTGCCAGTATTACTGCCGCTTACGTAATTCGTGGTGATGTCCTGTTCTTTCCATTTCCCCTGCCAGTTGGCGTAACCAAGTTTGGCATAGTACGTTATCTTACCGCGGGTGTAGGTAAGGTCGAGATCGTGGTTGTTGCTCACGTAGGAGTCGAAGAGGAAGACGGAGTTCTCCACGATGGCGAGTCCTTGCAGGTTCTTCTTGGTGGTAATGAGCAGCACGCAGCCCACGTTGTTGCCGTATTCGGCTCCGGGATGATGAATCACTTTCACCTCTTTTATCTGAGTAACGGGCAGGTTTTCTACCACGCTGTAATCCTGCACCTTTCTGTCGTTGATGTAGATTTCGGGTGCGCCGCCGATGAATGCCTGCGGTTTGCCATCCTTATCCTTGAACATTCCGGGAAGTTTGGCAAGTACTTCCGTAGTTGTTGGCTCCTTCTCGAGAGAAGTTCCCGAGATGCGAACCACGATTCCTCCGTTCTTCTGGCGGAATTGTGAGCGGGTTCCTTTAATGGTTACGGCTGCGAGCTGTTTCTCCCATTGGATGCTGTCCTGGCGCAATTTCTCCTTCATCGCCAGGATGCTATCCTGATGAAGTTCTTCCTTCTTGGCTATAATGCTCTCAGTAGAAATGCTTCCTGCTGTAGTGGTCTTTGTTTGCTGAGCGTGCGTCAACATCGGATTTCCCAGGATGAGCAAGCCGCTCATGATCAATTCATGTTTCATAATCTTCTTTCTTATTTTAAAGTAAATATGCTGCAAAGTTCTTGCGAATGTTACTGTGCAGGAATCTTGCGGATGATGTTGCAAAATTACGGATAAGGAAAGAGAAGGATTTTAATATAACGGAATTTTTTCGGATAAGATTTGTTTTTTTATGAGATAAGTTTTGCCGTTTCATCAGAATTCGTTATCTTTGTCCCCTAAAACATAGAATCATTTTAATCAGAAATAATCAGAAGATATGATGAACATAGAATCAGTTAGAGAGTATTGCCTCTCACTCCCCCTCGTTACTGAGGATTTTCCTTTTGATGAAACCACTTTGGCGTTTCGGATTATGGGAAAGATTTTCGCCTGTCTCGACCTGGAGCGCCCGGAATGGGTTACGATGAAATGTAATGCCGATTATGCCCTCGAACTTCGGGAAGTGCATCCCGAAATAGAAGGCGCATGGCATTGGAATAAGAAATACTGGAATCAGGTAAACCTTTATGGCACGCTGGAAGATGATTTCGTCCAGTCCCTGATTCGCCACAGCTATTCCGAAGTGGTGAAGAAGCTCAAGAAACAGGAAAAGCTTGAGCATCCTGAAATCATGGAGGTGGTGGAGTAGTTTCTACCACTCCACCTTATCATTCAGAATCACGCCGTCGGTTGCATCTTCGGCTGTAAAGGTTTCGCCCTTATACTGCACGCAGAGCATCACGAGTGGTTCTGTATCATTATCCAAAAGTTGTGATAATGTATGAGAGAGGTTCAAAAGTAGCATGATAATGTTCATCCATACATTTTCATCGTCAGTTTGAAAGTCAACTCGTTCTGGACGCTTTGTCAGAAAAATATACGCATATTGTGGATTCATAGCTATACGTTCAATTATTTCTTCTTTTCAGGCTATTTCCCAATCAGAGAAGTCGCTCATAATATTATTGTTTCTCCATCTTCAGGAATAATCAGGCGACTCATTTCTATTTCGTGATGCATGGCCTCGTTACGCAGAATTGCGCGTGTAGTCTGCCCATGATCAGTAGCTTCCATGTGGACTGCTATTAGTTTGATGTGAGCAGGAAGTTCATCAAGCATGGTCATAACTTCCTGTTCGTCGGGAATAATGGAACCTTCTGTTCGAGAAAATTCAGGGAATATTGCACCTCCACTGTTCACTATGATGTAATCGGGAGAAAATTGTTCTATGGCCTGATGGATACTCTCCTCCCACTTGCAGTCACTCATGATATAAACGGTAGGGAAACCAGACGCGGTAAGCACATAGCCGGATACCGGCCCCATCATTTCTCCAATCTGTCCGAAGCCATGGTGCCCTTGGATGCGATGAATGGTTAAATCTCCAATGGTTTTGTCTTTTTCAATGCTTTCTACATTGGTAAAACCATCCTGCATAATCTCCTCTTTATCCTGCGGTTGTGTCAGGAACAGGATGTTCGTCGCTAAATGCAGTTTCACTGTCGGGTCGTAATGGTCAATATGGTTGTGTGTCAGCAATACCATATCCAGACCGTTCGTAATTTCATTCATCGGCATCGTAAGGTGTACTCTTGGGGTCTTATATACACCGAGGGCCGACTGCAAAGTGCCTTTTTCGGCAAGCATGGGGTCAACAAGTATCTCTTTTCCAGCATAATGGATTCGCAATGTTGCATTGCGGATCAGTCGAATTGTAACTTTTTTCTTCATAATTTGTTGTATGAGTCCACTTGAAAAAGTGGATTCTATTTAAATTAAACAATAGCCTTGGGCAGTTATATTCTGCCCTTGGCGTTAACTAACTCTGGCGAATAGTTAGTGTTCGTTAGTTGGTCAAACAACTTTAGCACGAAACTACAGCCTTAAAAATGCCTCAAAATGGGGCTATTTGCTCTTTGAACTACTTATTTTGCAATTTGGAGACTTAATTGGCAGTCAAACCAGAAAAGACGGCGTATGTTCATCCAAGCGCATCTTGGGTGGAGTAGTTCCTACCACTCCACCTTATCATTCAGAATCACGCCGTCGGTTGCATCTTCGGCTGTAAAGGTTTCGACCTTATATTGCACGCAGAGCATCACGAGTGGTTCGGTACCGTTGTTGCGAACAGAGCGCTTGCCGTCTGGTGCTACTCTCACCACGCTTCCCTCCTGAACTGGGAATACCTTGCCATCCACCTGGAACTCGCCCTTGCCGCTGAGGAAGAAATACAGTTCCTCGTGGTTCTTGTGGGTGTGGAGGAAAACAGACTCTGTGCCAGGAGCAAAGTTCTGGAATGAGAATTCGCTGCCAGTTGCGTTTACGCTCTGACCTCCGAATACCTTTCCGGGAATCTTAATCTCAGGACCCATCTCTAAGGTGTAATCCTTGATTTCACTCATCTTACCAAAATCTGTGGCTGTGAAGTTTTCAGCCTTTGCAATAATCTTTGTTTCTTTCATCTTGTCTGTTGTTTTTAAATGTTTATGTTTCTCTTTTTCTTTCTTTATTTCACTTTATGTTACCTGTTGGCGGAATTAAAAAACCGCCTGAAAATTAGTATATTTTTATGGAGAAAAAGTTGTGCATCTCGTTGATTTTAAGTAACTTTGTAGTGTCCAATTATAAAGTT
>NZ_QSIG01000067.1:0-13625 GCF_003468525.1 Prevotella sp. AM34-19LB
CTGTTCAAGACAGACTTTGGTTAAAGACCATGCTTTTCTGGTTAAACCAGCGTATTACCTCAAGTCGCTTTATGGGGTAAGGGGATTTTGTGTCTGCGACATTTCTGTTGTGCAAGAAATATGTACAATAAAATGAATTTTGTCGCTTTGCAAGCAAAATCCCACTAACCCTATAGGTTGCGGATTTGAGGGTAGCAAGAAAAAAGTTTCAAAAAAGTTGTTTTTAGGGCGATTTTTAATCAAAAAGTAAAAAAAGAGGAAATAGTATTGGCATTATAGGAAAATTATAATACTTGGACATTAAAGAGTCACGAAAGACTAATATACTTTCATGACTCTTTAATAATTATTATTTATGATAAATCGAGTTACTTCATTAAAATTGATTTATTATTGCTGCCATAGCCGATAATCTTGACATCTACTTTTGAATGGATTAAAGTTGGTGAACCTTGTATCTTGTATTGGAAGTAGATTGTATCTATTTTCTCTGTAGTGGCTATTTTGAGAGTTTTAACTTCGTCGAATATATCCAATGTTATCTTTTTGAATTTTTTGTTGTCGCAAGCAACCACTCTTTTTTTTACAATATATCCTCGTTGGTCTGTCTTGTATTCAACAGCAACGTATGCTTCCAAATTATTTTTTTGAAACTCAATAGGATATTTACACTTTTTTTCCAATTCGTTTATGAACAACTCTCTATTTCTATAGTCAGGATTACCTGAGCTTACTTGGCGTACACCAAATAGTTGCGGAGATGTTTTCATAAGGGACACATATGTATTGGAGTTGCACGAACCAAGCACTACCAATAATGTCAATAATATAATACCCAATAATTCTTTCATCTTATTTATTTTATATCGCAGTCTTTCGTTTAAACGTATCTTATAAATAGTAACATTTTTCTAATCGAGAGGTTTGTTCTGCTCGATACGAGCTTTCTTAACGGCTTCTCCCAAACGGTAAGCATGAAGTGCTTCATCGACATCACTTTCAAATGCGTCACGTTTCGGAGTACCAACTTTTCCAAAGTGCTTGTCTAACACATCATCCAATGGAGTAAGATTCATCTGTGCCATATATTTATAATTTATATACAAAGATAAGTAAAATGTTTCATATGTCTATTATGGCTTCTTTATAAAGAACCAATGATGACTTTTCCAAGATTGGTATTCCCCTTGTTGTATGTATTTACCTTCAAAAGTAACTTTGGCTTCTCCATTGCTGAAAGGAGTAGCATACGAAAAAACAGGTGGAATAATTATAACTCCACATGTATCAGCAAAACCTATTTTGCTATCTTTTCCCACAATTCTGAACATACCATCACAGACATAATCTGGACCATTATCAACCTTATAAACTTCAAATAATTCTTTCCCTGCATTGTCAACACAAATGATTTTACCCTTTTTTGTGCCGACAAAACCAATAGAGGAAATTGAATCCGTAAATGCAATTATATATTCTTTATTTTTAATAACAGTTTTCCCTTGTAGGTCTTTATATTTGAGATTCTTTCCATTGCCAAATTTTACAATGGTCTGAGCAATAATCTGTTGAAATAGTAAAGATGATAAAAAAATAAAAAGAAACTTTTTCATATAACTAAAGTGTTAGAGTCGAAATATAAGGAATAGCATCAAAGCGTCCCTGCAGATAAGCCTTCTCCATATCCAGCGTGTCCCGGAAATCCTTGAAATCAAACAGAGAATACAAATCACTGCTTCCATCCTCTCGCTTGTTCACGAAATACACCTGATCCCTTCGCTGGAAATCGGTGTTCAGCAAATGGGTGTTATGAGTGGTGTAGATGAGCTGGGCATGGTCGCTATGATTGAACATACCTATCACAAATTCCACCAGCTGGGTATGGAGACTGTTATCTATCTCATCAACAAGAAGCATCTTGCCTTCATGGATAATACCAATCATCCTCACCATCATCCGGAACAAAGTCTTGGTTCCCTCCGACTCTTCCGTCTCGAAATCAAACGCAACTGAAGGGTTGGTACGATGAAACGTCGTGATTGCATTGTTCTGAATCTTGAAGTCTATGATGTCGCTATCTGCCGTTCTCAACACCTCCAGCATCTGTTCCTTTCGTTCCTTGAACAAATTATCCAGAGAATCAATGTTAGCTACCTGATAATCAAGCACGATGTCATTGCAGAAGAACAGGAAAATCTTTTGGGCTATTTCCCTGTCCATCTGACTGGCACGAGAAATATAGAGTGTCTTTTTCGATGTATTGTCAGCTACATCGAAAGGACGCTTGATGACAGTCTTAAACTCATAGATGTCTTTCTTCTCTGTTCCTCTACTTTCATCACGGCTGAATACCAGCGACTTGCGACCATTCGGATAATAGTACAAAGTCTCGGTGATGATTTCATCATGCATAAAGGAGAAGGAATACTCATACTCTACTCCATTCAGCAGGAAACGGATGTAGAAAGAGCTTGGCTTGTTGGCATAATCCTCAAACTTGAAAGGTGAGATGGCAAACCTGGTGTTAACATTATAATTATGTGATGAACGAACCATGTTCACACAAGCTCTGATGGCTTTAATCACATTGCTTTTACCCGAAGCGTTGGCTCCAAATAAGGCAAAGCTCTTCAACATCTGTTCTCCATCCACAGAAAACAGATTACCTTCAAGCTCCCTTGCCTTCTTTGTCTGAATCTTGGCAGCCTGCAAGTCCAAAGTCACCTCGTCTCGAAACGAGAACATATTGCTTAAATGTATCTCTAAAACCATTTTAACCTAGATATTTGTAATTTGATTGCAAATATAAGAAATAAAACTTGTTTTTTATATCCATCAGACGTTATTTTTATTATTATTTAGCACAACAAAGAACAGGATGCTCCTTCAAGCACGCACAGACATCTAAAACTACCACCACCAGAGCACGAAGTTCTGATGGTGGAAATCTTATTTTTCTCAATCAATAAACCAATGAATAGTTCACATTGAAATAGGAATCTGAAATCTTCATGGTTGTAATAACCATGGATTTGTCCTGGTTGGTGAAACAATACTGCAGGCTGGCTTCATCAGCAGAAACAAGCGTGTAGTGCTTCTTCAGATAGTCAATGACAAGCCCACGATTCACACTTCGCTCCGTATCAATGACAGAATAAAGCGAACCGTCAAGACGGGAGAAACTGTAAAGAACGCCTTCACTACCCTGCCCAGTCATAAAGGTCAACTGGATGTTGTCGCCGGAAGTCTCAGCTACCTGGCGGTAACGCTTCATGGATTGAGCCATATAGCTCTTGACCTCATCCACATTTGCACCCATAATATGGTAAGGCTCTGTCCAAACGTCAAGTTTTGTTTCCGGACTCTCGACCTCCTCCATCGGGTCATCATTGCCGCAAGAGGTGAATACTACTGGTGAAGCCATCATCAGAAGAAGGATGGCGATTGAAAGATACTTTTTCATTTTCATGATTTTTCGTTTTTGATGTTATTTAATTTCATTGTATTCATATCCACATGTGGACATGTATCAACGTCTATATGTATATATGTATCAACGTACACGTGTATCAATGTATTCATGTGTACATGGCTACACATCCACATTTTCTACATGACTTCCCGGATGGATTTAGTCCTGATTTTCTTGACCTTACCATATTTCGACTCATAAGCTTCAACGCCTTGTTTCATGACGTATTCCATGAAGGAGCGGATGGTGAAGCCTTCCTTTCGGGCGATGCTCTGAACCTTGTCAACGAGTTCCTTTGAGCAGATAAAGGAGAAATGTCGCCAGGGTTCATCATTGGGCGAATCGCTCTCTGTCTGAGGGTTGGGAGCAGAAATCTGTTGCTCCTGAGGATTCCCAGGAGACTTGTCAAATCTGCCTGCGGATGAATGGCAGCCTTTCCGAGAATGTTGCCAAGCAGGATGTCCATATTCTTCTTTGTCATAGTCTTTACTGATTACGTGAAATAATTTCTTCTGTCAATGCCTGATAGTCCTTCGCTCCGTTTGACTGAGGGTCGTATTCAAAGATGCTCTGACCGCTGCCTGCCGATTCTGCCAGGGCTATGTTTTCACGGATGCGAGTCTGCATGGTGATAGTCTCGTAACGGGACTTCACGGCTTGCTCAACCACCTTGTTCAATTTGCGATGGTTGAATCTGGCTATGAAAACGCCTCCAAGTCTGAGGTTCGGCTTCACTCGCTGCAATGTAGAGACAAAGGAATCGAGCATTCTCATTCCTTTCAGAGGAAGAAGCTCTGGAGTCATAGGAACGATAATTTCATCAGCTGCGAGGAAAGCGTTTGTGGTGACGATTCCCAAAGATGGAGGACAGTCTATGAGAATGTAGTCATAGTTCTGCTTCACGGGTTCGAGCAGTCGGCTCAGCAGCTGTTCTCTTGCCAGGAGATTGGTGAGGGCAATCTCAGCGCTTGCCATTTCGAGAGAGGAAGGAACGAGGTCGAGGTTCTCCCTGATGTGTTTCACTGGCAGGGGTGCGCCATCAACCAGAGAGTCAAAGATGCTTGCCTGCACCTCATCTTCATTCGGGATGAAATACAGGGTAAGATTTGCCTGACCGTCAAGGTCTATGAGCAGGACTTTCTTGCCCATTCGTGCCATGCAAGCCCCGATGGAGGCTGTAGAGGTGGTCTTCGAAACACCACCTTTATGATTGGCGAATGTAATGATTTTCAATGACATAATATAAAATCTTTTGTATATATGTATTAACGTATTCATGTGTACATGGCTTCACGTGTACGTGGCGACATGTATTAACGTGTACAAAGGTACGGGTATCTGGCGAGAGTTCCTCCACGCTTCCCCTAACAACCCAAAGTGTCAGGGGAAACGTCAGGATTTGAGGGGTCATTTATTCAAAGGTGAAAGTTCGGATGTAGAAATAGGTGTCATCATCCTCATACTCATATTCATTTATGAAGTCCATCATCTGCTCATCGGTTCGCTCTCCCTGCTCAATGCCGGTCTTGGCAGTCCATTCCCTGATGGCTTCTCTGATAGTGCCGTAAACATCATCGCAACAATCCTCGAATGGTTCGCCGGATGCGCTGACGCAGCATTCTTCGGGAAAATAATCGCCTTCATCGTGGGTGTAATAGACCTCACATCCACACTCACAGCATCGGTAGGAAATGCTCAACTCATCATCCAGGAGTCGGTTAATCTCAAAGAAGAGGTCATTGCAAGCATCCCAGGCAGTTTCGGTCTCGAAGGAAAGCAGACTGGTGTCTTCATCCTCCTCATACTCTGCCCAGTAGATGTGACCACGCACGCTGATGTGCTTCTTCTGATAGTCGATTCCATAGTGCTTGGCGAGGTCATCCAGCCAGATGTTCCTGCTGTTCACCTCCATGCGCAGAAGGGTGTTCCAAAGGTTGCTTACTGCCTTTTTGGTTCCTGTGACCTTGTAGGTTGTTGTTGCCTGATTAGCCATTGTCTTGTATATTTATTTGATTACCATTCTGTATAATAACTTTGGTCGTTGGATTCACATTCCTCTGCCCATTCCTCATCCGTGAAGTCGCTATGCAGACAGTCCTTGCTGCAATAGTAGGCTACTCCCATGTCAGCGCAATAACCCTCACGCATCAGCTTGCCACATTCCGAGCATCGTCTGCAAGCCCTGTCGGTGTTCCACCAATAGTCCACGAAAGACTCTGCCACCACGTCCTCGCTTGTGTTTTCATCCCACTTGTCAAGATAGAATGAAGCAAACTGGTTCAACTCCTGCTCATTGAAGAGTTCCTTGTCTGTGCCGCTCACTGCCTGAGTAAGTCGACTGAGAATTGATTTCATTGTTGTCATAATGCCATCTGATTTTATCTCCCTTTCGTAGATCAACTACTTCGGGGATGGTTAAAAATTATGTTGCATTCAGAAGGTGTTATGGCTATCCATACAAGGTTTTGTCTGCAAAATACTACCCGAATGGTGTGGAGATTTTTCAGCAAAGCAGCGCCCTGACCTTGTAAAGATAAGACAGAACCGTTACCTTCGCAACAGAATTATAACCGATTCCCAGAAGTCGATGAATGAAATCCTCCTATAACAGGACAATCCTTTCAGCAAGGAAAAGTATAGGAATAAAACTCGTAAGGCTATTGAATATCAGTTTATTATTGATATTTTGCATCGTTTTAATAGGGTATTAAAATGATGCAGAATGATTAAAATGAGAAGAAGAAGTATGAGCACAAAAAAGCGACCCGAAGGCCGCTCTTTTATGAGGAGAGAAGGATTTACTTATCCTTCTGGGTCTTGCCCTGCTGAGAATCAGGAGCGTTCTCCTTCTCTACAGCTTCGTAGAACTTGGTGGCTACGAGAATCACTCGGTTGTGCTTGACTCCCTCGGCATCCAGCCATTCCTCTGGCTTGAAATAGCCCTCAACAGTGAGGAGTGCTCCCTTGACCAGACGGTCGAATGAAGAGGTGTTCTCGTTCTTGCGCCAAGCCTCTATATTCATGAAGGCAGAAGTGCGAGAGTTTTCATCGCCATTCTTCTCATTGCGGCTAATGGCCAGTGAGAAGCGAGCTACACTTGCGGTTGTAAACTGATGGATGCTTGCATCCTTACCTACGAAACCAGTTACTGCGAAAGAATTTTCCATCTTTTTCATAATTCAATATTTTTAGAAGTGAAACATTTATTTTTTACGGTGCTATCAGAGTTGGCAAGGAAAACATAGGAAGCAAGGAATTATCGAATTATTTCACCCTTGGGCAGGAAAAGTTTTTTGGATGAGCAGCAGACGGAAAAGTTTTTGAAAAAATTCAGAGAATAAGGCACCTGGTACTTGCAGAAATGTGGCTTGCACTAACTTTGCAGCGGAAAAAGTAAGTGTGGATGCTTCGTCCAAAAATATGAATGAAAAGGATGAGTAGAAAATATCTGCAGTTGGTTGGGTAAAGGAAAGCTGCATCCTCTTCGATGTTGTTCAAGCAAACTGATTGCACAAGATGGCTTATAAGTTCAAGAGACCGGCAGGAAAACTCAAACTTCATCATGTACATGAATAAGGTTAAGCCAAGGACAGAACTATCAGGCCTATGACTGCCAAGGGTAAGCATCAGCATGTAGAGGGAAGCTGAGCAGAGAAGCATGATGCCTGAGGCAAGCGGCAAGTTCAACCAAATCTCCAGGCAACAAGCGAAACTGAAGAGAAGGACTACGGAATTTCAGCAAGGAGAAGAAGGCAAAGCCTGAACCAGCTAAAGAGCAGCTGCCAAGGCAAAGCTTACGGCGCATACAGAATACAAGTTTAAGGTTTAAGTTTACCAATGTATATATACATGTTCTTTCAAACTCAATTAGTAAACCTCTACCCTCTTACAACCACTCAAACCTGGAAGTTTACAAGTTTAAGAAAACCATATATGTATATATGCCGAAATAAACTTGTTTATTAACATATAGTCAAGGATTTTGGGAGAATCTATTTTTCCTTGCTGAAATGCAAGAATAGTTATACCAAATGGAGCAAGGTTGACAACATTCGTTGGTCTATTCTAAAAATAGTATAATTATTCGTTTTTCTTGCTTAAACATTTGGATATCTGAAGGAAAGTTGCTATTTTTGCACAAAGTTATTCATGTATAAATACTTCGATGCAAAAATGGCAACTTTTACGGCTTTATACAAGATGAGGATCTTCAACTTTAAAGATGTGATGCGTGAAATGAAATTATCTCATGCAGGAACATCCACGGCCATATCCCGATGGCAATCTCAGAAGGTTCTGAGACCGATTAGGCGAAACATGTACGTCACCATTGATCCATCGACAGATGCTCCCATGTGTGACAAGTTCGAGTTGAGTTCCAAGATTTCAGAATCTTCATATGTTGGTTGGCACACAGCCCTTGAATTACATGGAGTTGCCCACCAACCTTTCTACAACGCCTATGTTGGAAGCAAAAGCCGCTTCAAAGATTTTGCTTTTGAAGGAATAGACTTTGTGTATTATGCAGCCCCTTTTGAACCAACTGCGGAAAATGGCGTTATAACTCCCAAGGGAAATCCTTATGTACATGTAACTGATTTGGAACGAACAGTCATAGACTGCTGTGACCGTATAGAACGTGCTGGAGGCATTGAGGAATTGCTTCATTGCATGGAAGGAATATCACTGCTTGATGAGCCAAAACTCGAAAAGTATCTGGCATTGTACAATAAAGCATTCCTCTATCAAAAGGTAGGATTCATCCTGGAGCATAGCAAAGAGCATCATCACATAAGCGACTCATTCATAGAAATGTGCCGCTCGAAAGGTGCCTTGCACACCAAGCGTCTAACCTCCACAGGCGATTCTGACACGTATTTATGTCGATGGAAACTTTATGTACCAGAGGATTGTGTAATTGAAAAAAAGAAATTATCAATATGAATATACAAGAATATCTTAAACAATGTTCTGTCAAGACCGTGGACGAACTTACAGACGAACAGGTAGTGGATTACTATACCAAAGGAAATGCAGGTACAGCTCAAAGATATGCGGTAGAATTAGCCCTTCAAGATTATTCAGAATGCGGTTTTACAAAGGATCAGATAATGACGTCTATTCGTAAAGCTATGGCTACAAAAGTAAAATTTGGTATGACCTATATTACTAACGAATCGGCAATAGGTCCATATGGAAAAGAATCAAGATGGGTACTGGAACCTTAATCTTCCACTTATCTTTTATTGGTTATTTTTGCCTTTAGAAATTGCATACTAATAACCAACTCCTGCAATACATACCGATAAGTCGTGGAAATCTATTGAAAAACGATACATTTCCACGACTTATCGACACATTATCTTTAGATTTTCGATTTTACCAAATCGCATTTTACATGCTTATACAACATATTCTCATTCTCAACCATAATATCATAAGAAGGAATATTGGGAGATTCAAATGTACCATAAGCATCTACAACTAAGACAATGCCTTCCTTCAACGTATCATCCCATTGAAATGTGACTAAGTCACCAACATTGAATAGCTCATGAGGGAACGTATTTCCATTCTTTTCCTTGATTGCCATATTCTCTGAATTTTAAATTACTTCCTTAAAAGTTTTTAATTATAAATATAATGAAATATTTCGAAATCACCAACTTTTTCCGGCACTTTTTTTTATAAAAAGAAAAATGTCACATCAGAATACCATAAGTGTTTGAATCGTGGCCATTTTACATTGAACTTGGTTAAACATTGACACATATTCTACTATTTAATGAAAGATCAATCGTTGAACGAATAACAAGTCACCCTATGGCTTTATGGAAATGCAGACCCAAAGAGATGAAGTAAGATCCATATCGACATTAAAATCGAAATTATTAAACAACGAGGTATGTTTAACACTATAGCTTCCTCCAGTTTGAACTATCCAAATTTTTCTACAAGTTGCCCATTTTGGCAATTTTCTAAAGTCATAACTCAAAGAATCACAACAGAGTACAAAATTGAGCATTTCAACCACGTGGTTGAAATGCTCGCCTATATTTATCCTTTTTTAACTAGCAATCTAACCCTTTTTATCTACAAGGTTTATTTACATTTATTTATAGCACAAAGCCAGAATATAATCATAACGATTACATAAGAGACTTAGCCACATATATACTAACGCGTGTTAAACAAGCAATATTCTTGCAAGTATTCGACATCAAACTACCCATTTTCGAAGAAAAAAGCTTATCTTTGCATCAGTATTAATAAGAAAATGACATTGTTATGATACTTAGAGCTACATTTGAAAATATATATTCCATCAAGGATGAGACTCAAATCAGCTTTGTGGCAGGTAAGAGCAACACACATCCGTCTCATGTTTCACGTGCAGAGAAGCGTGACGATATTTCTGTGCTGAAGGCTGGTATCGTGTATGGTGCCAATGCTTCCGGAAAGAGTAACGTCATCAAGGCCATTGCACTGCTCCAGCAGATAGTCAATGGAAGCTTTCCGCAAAGCAAGGTGGAACCTTTCAAGCTTGCTGATACCGAAGAGAAAAACTCTAAGGTAGAAATCGAGTTCAAGACTAAGGGTAAGTGCTTCGCCTATGGCATGGAGTTCACCGTCGGAGGAATTAAGGAGGAATGGCTGTTTGAAATCAACAGCCGTACCGACAAGGAAGTTTTCACAAGAAAGGTTACTGATGACGGCAACGAATTCACGTTTGGCAAGGTGGATGGAAACGAAGAAACATCCATGCTCTTGAAGTTCATCGCCCACAGTACTCCTTCCGATTCCAGTTTCCTTTCAGAGTATGTGCGCAGAAACGGCAAAGGACTTGAAACCATACGCATGGTCAAGAACTGGTTTGCAGATGGTTTGAAAATCATCTTCCCAAGCACACGCCTGCAGGGAATTTCTTTCCTTACTGAAAACAATGATGAGCTGCAGGAAACGACACGCTCGCTTCTTGCCTATTTCAACACGGGCATTTCTGACGTGCGCCTGTATAAAATCAAGAAGGAAGATGTGAACTTGTCTTCCGATTTACTTGACAACATACTCAGCAAGGCCAAGAACGGCAAGGCGTACAGCATGGCTGCCACAGTTGGAGGCGAAATGCTTCTTTTCGAGGTAAATGCCAACGGAGGATATGAGATTTACAAGCAGAAGGCTGTTCACCGGAATCTTACTTCCGGCACAGAGGTTGTTTTTGATCTGAGCGAAGAATCTGATGGCAGCATCCGATTGCTCGACTTCATCCCAATGCTCATCGATTTGAAGCAAAATGAAGTTGATTATCTCATCGATGAGATTGACCGCAGTATGCACCCGATGCTCTCGCAGAAAATCTTAGAGTGCTATTTCTCAGGACTGGAGTCAGGAAGAGACACTCAGCTCATCTTCTCTACTCATGAATGCAACCTGCTCAACCTCGACCTTATCAGAGCTGATGAAGTCTGGTTTGTCGAGAAGGGGAAGGATGGAGCGTCTCATCTTACATCCTTGGCAGAATTCAAGCCTCGTGAAGATGTCCGCAAGGGTTATCTATTAGGACGCTATGGAGCCATTCCGTTGCTTCCTAAGGAGGCTATGAAGTGGTAAATACAGACTACTATAGGTTTCTAAATACATTTCAAATCCACGTGCTTTTCGGTGCAAAGCCCCGAAAAAGTTGCGATTTCCCGTGGAAATCTGTTAAATATTGATACATTTCCACGACTTATCGATATATTTTTGTATCTTTGCAGAAGATAGGCTGCACCTCAGCAAAATATTCAAGCAAGCTTGATATTCTGCATTCGGTTTGCACTATCTTTGCCACATAAATAAATAGAGAATAAAACAAGAAATACGATATGTTAATAGGCAGAGAAAATGAAATAGCAACACTCCACGGACTGATGAGTTCTGATGAATCACAATTCGTGGCTGTTTACGGAAGACGACGTGTCGGCAAGACCTTTCTTATCAGAGAGGCCTACAAGAACCATTTCGTTTTCCAGCATACCGGCACTTACGGAGCCACTCGCAGGCAGCAGTTAAGCGACTTTCGAGAATCTCTTTATCTTGCCGGAATGGGAAAATGCGCAATGCCTAAGACATGGTCTGAGGCATTTGGACTGCTGTGGAATTTCCTGAATACGTTCCCTGAAAACGAGGAGAAGAAGGTCATCTTCATCGATGAACTTCCCTGGATGGACACGACAAAATCCAATTTCGTCCGTTCACTCGACCATTTCTGGAACGCATGGGCTTCTACGAGAAAAGACCTTATCCTGGTCATCTGCGGAAGCGCCACATCATGGATCATCGACAATGTGGTCATGAATTATGGCGGTCTTCACAACCGTCTTACATGCAAGGTTCTGCTGCAACCATTCACACTCAGAGAGTGCAAGCAGTATTGCGAAGCAAAGAATCTGGGCTATAAGGATAGACAGATTCTCGAAGCTTACATGGCCTTGGGAGGAATCCCATACTATTGGAGCTTCCTGAAAAAGGGAATGAGCGTAGCACAGAATTTCGACCGGATATTCTTCCAGCCAGGCGGAGAACTCACACAAGAGTTTGACGCTCTCTATGCTTCCCTGTTCAAGAAGCCACGCTGTCACATAGCTATCATCACAGCACTTGCCAAAAAGAAACAGGGACTGCTCAGAGAAGAGTTGCTGAAAGCGTCGAAACTCTCAGACAACGCAGATTTCTCGAAAGCGCTGCAGGAACTGGAGCAGTGCGGTTTCATCCGCAAGTTCACAGCCATCGGCAAGAAGACGAAGGATGCGACCTTCCAGCTCATAGACAACTACACCCTATTCTACTTCGATTTCATATCGGAGAATACCAATGGGGATGAGCATTTCTGGTCTTCATCCGCAGGTTCATCCATCCATTACGGTTGGGCAGGAAGAGCATTCGAGCGCGTCTGCATGCAGCACGTCAACCAGATCAAGGCAGCCCTCGGCTTCTCAGCCGTTGTGAGCAGCGTACATTCCTGGTCTTACAAGGGAACAAAAGACCCTGCCACAGGCAAGACGCTGACGAAAGGAGCACAGATAGATATGCTCATCGACAGAAACGACGATACAATTAATCTCTGTGAGATGAAATATACCAACGCCCCTTACGTTATTACAGAAGAAGAGGACAACCGCATCCGCAACCGAAGGGAGACCTTCATCAGGGAAACAGGCACCGAGAAAACGGTACTCATCACGATGATCACCTCCTATGGACTTGCGCCGGGCGGCTATTCTGATGACATCCAATGCCAGCTGACGATGGCAGATTTATTCAGATAAAAGCCGACCTCTCAAAAATGATAAAAAAGCACGTTTTAGCACGAAAATGCAGATTTTGAGTGTTTATAAAGGTTAAATATGTTAAATCTTCAACCCCTAAAAATGGGTGTTTGTAAAGATATATGACATACAAAATGAATGAAATCAAGTGAAATCAAGTGAAAATACGAAAATCGTAAGTAGCTGATAATCAACACTATTTTCATTCAGAAGAAAAACGGCTCACAAATAGCACGTTAGTACTTAACTGATTGAGAATCAATGACATTCATTATTTGCGTGGGAAAGTGAAAGGCGTAGAAAAGGGCTTAAAAAGATACTTGAAAAAAGTAGGAAAGTAGGACTAAAAAGCACTGAATATCAGATAATTAAGGAGATAAAAATCCTTACATTTTAGCCCGGCTTTCATATGGCTCAAACATACATTAAACAATTGATATTCAGTTGGTTATGTGTGGTGCATCGGAAAGTAGCCCTTTTGTTCCGAGTGAGTTTTACTGCAAAAATAACCCTTCCGAAGCAATAATTTCAACGTATGGGAATCGTAAATGTTACAACACAACACAAATAAATTACTATGTTAAGAGATAAACTTGTCGAGATTGCCTTGCAATGGCAATCAAAATATGGTGTTGCACCACAGATTATTTCAGTAATATCAGAATATGATGCAGCGATGTTAGTCGGAATGTCTGAAAATGATTATTCTGATTACATGCAGGATAAAACAGCAGTAAACCCGTTGGCGGAATTAATTTAGCGCATACTTAACCCTGCCAATCGGTCTGTTGTTTACATAATTAATATATTGCAAGACTGTAAATGCGCTGATTTTCCCGATGATT
>NZ_QSIG01000068.1:0-12391 GCF_003468525.1 Prevotella sp. AM34-19LB
GTGGAGTAAGTCGTAACATCCACTTACAAATACTTTTTTTGCCATAAACTTTATGATATGATAACTCTGCCAGGTATGATCCATCCTGACCTGTAATACCCGTAATAAGGGCTACTTTTCTATTATTATATTATTTTTTTCTTATTCTTTTTCGAAAACCTACCCGTCCTTCCTTATTGTTAAAGAAGGAGTTTTTTCTACCTCTCCGTCTCTCCTGCAAGGAGAGCTCCACTTTCTCCCCAAGCCCCTCTTCAATAGTCTTTACGACCCCTTCGGTTCCCCTTCTAGGGGACAGAAACCTCAGGAAGCGGGGATGTAACCGCCCTCCGGTGCTCAGAACCGCTACGCTTTAGGGTTGGCGGACCATCAAAGGTCTGCGCCAGGTTTGCGGGATGGGACCGCCTTACTATAGCTTGCTGATTGGGACAGCCAGAATAGTTCCTCATTGCAGTATCGCTCTGCACTTGTCATCGCTCGAATGAGGAATATTTTTGCTTGAATCAAAACTGCTCAATTATCCATGAGTATAAATATCACCAAAGCTGTACTCAATAAAAATAACTTCAAAAGTGTCTTTTTGGCGATAGCCAAGAAACACATGGTTATCACCTGTAGCACGAAACACCATAACTTCGTCTTATTGTAATTGTGTCTTGAAAAAAGCCTTCATGCTATCTTGCGAAATAACAGTACCCTTGTCATGAGGCAAAGCTTCCTGCCAAGGTTTTTCCTGATGCGTCTTATTCATCAATCCTATTGCTGAGAAATCACGATAGGCTTCATAAACCTGTAGGAACAACTCTTCTTCATCATCAGACAGCACTATTGGAGTGTTTTCTTCAGAAGGAAGAGTATGTGCACCAAATTCGGCATATGTGTCATATACAACTGGCACAACAGGACCATACATCCAAGACTCTACGTTTTCTTCGAAAAGAGGAGTTCCGAATGCTGCCAAATGATAACCTTGCTGATAATAAAGAAGCTTTTGGAGTTTTAAGTTTGTCAAACACTCTCCACCATTGGCTTCATCTTGCTGGGCCAAGAATATCAATTTCTTTGCTATATCTATCGCTTTGTATGCCATAATTCTTAATATTTATTGTTTTCAAGGCAAAGATACATTATTTATATAGCATTTCCAAGGAAATTCAACAATTTTAACGTTTCCTTTTAGGATACTTGCCCTTGTATCGTAAGATACTTGCTGCAAGGGCTATCATAAGAACTTTCAATAATGCAACTCCGTACTTTACCCTATCATCTTCTCCAGCTAGCTCAGAAAGCTAGAGGGAGGTTTTTTATAAAATATATTAAATGGTTTCAACTGCCGGATATAGCTCCGCTTCCCCTGAGAAGATGACTATTCCCGAGTTATGAGGGTTGTGATATGTATCACAGCATTGAAAAACCAATAGACTCACTTCCACTAATCTTCAATACTATTATGTCTTTCTGCCTGCTGCATACGAAATGCAAAACGAGCTGCTTGAAGCAAATTATATATCATATACCATTCTGCTTAGCTAAAAGCCATCTTTTAAGTTCTTAAATCGTCTCGTTCTTCTGAATCTCTACGTAAGAGATACGGATTCACGCTGCAAAAATACGAATTTTATTGTAAATAAGCAAATTATGCTTGTTAATTTTTTAATGTTGTTCTGCAAAAATCAACATTTTTTTGAGATGATTTTGGACAAAATCTGATAAGTATCTGATTGAACGGAAGTTCTCCGTTTTTCCGTATCTCTTACGTAGAGATTCTGAAAATTGGTTCAAACTGGTTCATTTTATCCTGACCCTGTTTTTTCTCCTCTTTATATAAAGGTGTAACACCGACATCATCGTGAAGACGGATAAAGCGGATTGCAAATCCGCCAAATAAAGACAAAAGAAAGGGTGTGCCATAAGTCTATGACACACCCTTTCTTTTGTTTCCATTGAATATTAAACCCTGTTTCCCTCTTTCGGGAAAACCACGGTAGGCTTGAAGGTCTTTGCCTCCTCAAAGTCCATCAGGGCATAGGCGATGATGATGACGGTATCACCTACCTGCACCTTGCGGGCTGCTGCACCATTCAGGCAGATGCAACCGCTGCCACGCTCACCCTTGATGATATAGGTCTCCAGGCGCTCACCATTGTTGTTATCCACAATCTGCACCTTCTCTCCTGCTATCAGGTTAGCTGCGTCCATCAGATCCTCATCTATCGTGATGCTACCCATGTAATTCAGGTTAGCCTCAGTTACAGTCACACAATGGAGCTTACTCTTCAATACTTCAATCTGCATTGTTCTGTTATTACTTTTATCTATTACGGATTAAACTTAATAAAGAAATCTATAGAGGAATTATCCTTTATACTTGATATGGTCGATGAGACGGATAGGAGTCTTGCCGCAATATACGGTGATGCAACCTACCACGTAGGCGCTATCCTCCCATGATGCCACATCCTGCAGGCTGTCGCCATCCACAATCTGGAAATACTCCACCTCCAGACCATCCACGGCATTGATGTCGCTCACTACCTTGTCGTGAGTTTCCTGCACAGAATGATTCTTGGCAAACTCTACGCTCGCCTTCAAAGCCTTGTAGATATTCGGTGCGATGGCACGCTCATCAGCAGAGAGCAATGTATTGCGGCTGCTCTTAGCCAAACCATCCTCATCACGGACGATAGGACACTCCACAATCTGCACATCACTATTGATGTACTTCACGAGCTGCTTGATGACAGCAATCTGCTGCCAGTCTTTCTCACCGAAATAAGCACGGGTAGGACGAACAATAAAGAACAGGCGACTTACTACCTGGCATACACCATTGAAGTGGCCCGGACGCTTGGCACCCTCCATCACGGTACTTACCGGAGGGAACTCGAAGTGGCGGGTATCCGGTGTAGGATACATCTCCTCTACAGAAGGAGCAAACACATAGTCAGCACCACAAGCCTCAAGGAGCTTGCAGTCAGCATCGAGTGTACGCGGATAACGCTCCAAGTCACCCTTGTCATTAAACTGAGTAGGATTCAAGAAAACGGAAACTACCGTAACACCGTTTTCCTTAACACTGCGCTTTACCAGAGAGGCATGACCCTCATGAAGCGCACCCATAGTTGGCACAAGGCCGATTTCCTTTCCCTCCTTGCGACGATCGAAAAGTTCGTTCTGGAGGTCAACAATCTTATTGATTACTTTCATCTTCTTATCTGTTTTCGGGTGCAAAATAACAACTTTTTTCTCAAATAAGAAAGAAAAAACCTAAAAATATGCGAATTATTGCCGAAATTATTGAATTTCAGAAGAAAAATACGCTTTTTTGGAGTTTTTTTTGTACCTTTGCACCTAATTCGTAAGAATAATAATTAAATTTATGGCAAAGAAAGTATTATTTATCAATCAGGAGATCGACCCATACGTAGCCGAGACCCACATGTCTATCATGGGACGCGAATTACCTCAGAAGATGCAGGAAGCAGGCTTTGAGATTCGCACCTTTATGCCTAAATGGGGCACCATCAATGAGCGTCGCGGCCAGCTGCACGAGGTGATTCGCCTGTCTGGTATGAACCTTATCATCGATGATACAGACCATCCGCTGATCATCAAGGTTGCATCTATACCAACAACACGTCAACAAATCTATTTCATTGATAACGACGATTACTTCACCCGCCGCCAGATGGCAGCCGACGAGCAGGGTGTGGAATATAAAGATAACGGGGAGCGCGCCATCTTCTTCGCACGCGGCGTACTGGAAACCGTGAAGAAGCTTCGCTGGCAGCCAGACGTCATCGTATGTCAGGGCTGGGTAAGCGCAGTGGTTCCTTTCTATATCAAGACGGCATACGCTGAGGAACCTTCCTTCGCCAACTCAAAGGTGATCATCTCACTCTATACCAACGAGCTGAAGGGCGAACTCGGCACACACTTCAAGCGCTGCGTGGAGTTCCGTGATGCCAAGTCGGAACTGCTCTCTGACTACAAGGAGGACTTCGACTTCATCGAGTTGGGCAAGATGACCATCGACTACAGCGACGGCGTGATTGAAGGCGAAAGCCTGTCAGACAGAACTCTCTTGGATTATGCCAATGAGAAGAGCAAGCCAACCCTCGCTTATCCTGGCGATGACTTTGCGGATGCCTACAAGACATTCATCAACGAAGTATGCCCTGATGAGGAGTAAGCTTCAGAAATTAGACACATTTCAAGGATAATGAAGATTTTAAGACTATTTACAGCGTTATTTATAGCAGCGATGACTATTGCTGCATGTGATGACACCACCGACAACATCGGATCGTCGATCACCAACGACGTTGATAACATCTCTATCAAAGACCATGTGTTCAACGTCACCTCACGCTCCATCGTTTCCGGCCCGGTTCTGAGCCGAAACAATACGGGTATGATCGGTAATGTGAAGGATCCTGAGACCGGCACCTACGTAGCTGGCGACTATATGACCCAGTTTGGCGTACTGTCATCATTCAGTCTGGACACTTTGGAGTACATCCGCAATGCACACGATGGCAAGATCGAGGCGGACTCATGCTATCTCCTGGTATCATACAAGACTACATACGGTGATACCCTCGCACCGATGAAGGCTACTGCCTATGAGATGAGCAAGCCGATGAGCGAGGATCAGGAGTATTACTCAGACTATGATGCCTTCAAGGACAACTGGGTGAGCGAGAACAACTATAAGTCGAGCACCACCTACAACCTGAACAGCACGACGATGGCTTTCAAGATCTATCTGAACAAGCCATATACGGCAAAGGATGGCAAGACCTACAAGAACTACGGTTCATACGTGATGAATACCTTCGTGGATCACCCTGAGTACTTCAAGACCAACTGGGATTTCCTCAACAAGGTTTGTCCGGGTTTCTATATCAAGAATGCCGGTGGTATCGGAAACGTAGCCAATATCTGGAATACCGAGTTGCAGTTCTACTACAAGATCCAGAAGACGGTGAAGAACTCTGCGGGCAACGACAGTATCGTAAAAGGTCTCGCCTTCAACCGCTTTGATGGTACAGAAGAGGTGCTGCAGCTCAACAAGATTACCAACGACAGCACGACTTTGGATAGTCTGGCAAAGGATGAGAGCTGCACGTATCTGAAGTCACCAGCCGGCATCTTCACAGAAGTAACGCTGCCAGTAGAGGATATCATGAAGGGCCATGAGAAGGATACGCTGAATACAGCCACCATCTCTTTCCCAAGAATGAATAATGTAGATAACAACAACGACTATCAGTTCAGCGTTCCTTCTACTATCCTGATGGTACAGAAAGACAGTCTGGATGCCTTCTTCGAGAAGAACAAGCTGACAGACAACCGTACCTCCTATACGGCTTCTTACAACAGGAACTCTACAGGCGTGAAGAATGCCTATACCTTCTATAACATCAGTAACCTGGTTACGGCGATGTACAGGAACAAGGGCAAGAGTGAAAACTGGAACAAGGTGGTACTGGTACCTGTGACCTTGACCATAAGTACACAGAACAATTCTACCGTGATTACCAAGATCAATCACGATATGCAGCTCACCTCTACCCGACTGATCAAGGCGACGGATGATCCTGACAAGGATTACACCACCAAGGACGGCAAGCGAGTGGCTACAGGACCTGTTCAGATCAAGGTAATCTACAGTAAGTTCAAGGAATAAATTCATGGCAGACAATTTCCTTGAACGCCACCGCGAAGATTACGAGCAGCGCAAAGCTGCCTGGCTGAGACGCAAGAAGCATCTTCCCAAAATCAAGAAGCCTGCCATCAAGCGTCCTGATGATGAAGCTTTATAAAAAAGATTCTATATGAAAAAATCCCAGCTGGAAGTTCTTTTCCAGCTGGGATTTTTTCATATCCTCAGTTTTATCTTCTTTCTATTATCTATGAGAGAATGGTGAACTTGGCAAACTTCAGAAGCAACTGCTTGGTTCCTGCATTCTGGAACTCTACAGTGGCCTTCGTATTTTCTCCGGTTCCTTCTATCTTCAATACCGTTCCTATTCCAAAACGCTGATGCTCGATTCTACAGCCCTCGCTGAGAGAACCAGCAGCAGAGGAAGCTTTAGAAGCTGACGAACCAGCTGATGCAACAGATGAAGAGCTAGCGGTATCACCCATGATTCTATGTACTGCAGTCACAGCTCTTACAGATTTGAATCCTGGTTTAGGATCAGCCATAAACTGCGAAGCTACAGGCTTAGCGTCTGATAATCACGACCATAGCCTGACCGGTCTCTATCCCAAGGCATTCTTCCGCCATAGCCACCTTCAGAACCATATCTACTACTTGAACCATAGCCACCATACGAACTTCTTCCCCCACCGAATGAAGATTCAGGAGCCTCTTCGCCTCCCTCTATCAGACTGGCATCAATCTCATCGATGAAGCGGCTCGGATTATCAAATTCCATTTTGCCATATCGGAAACGGTTCTTGGCATTGGTCAGGATGCAATGCTTCTCGGCACGGGTAATTGCGACATAGAGCAGACGACGCTCCTCTTCCAGCTCCCTGACAGAAACTGCAGCAAGCGGACTCGGGAAGATATTCTCCTCCAAACCTACTACGAAAACAGTAGCAAACTCCAGACCCTTTGCCGCATGAATCGTCATGAGCGAAACTCTCGGTTCATCCTTCTCTCCCTCACTGTCCGCATCCGTCAGCAGCGCCACGTCCTGCAGATAATCAGTAAGATAAGCTTCATCCATTCGTCCCTCTTCCTGGCGTCCAGCACGAAGGTCTGCATACCACTCAGAAACTCCTCCAGGTTTTCCTGGCGAGCCAGGTCATCGGCATTCTTTCCCGACATGATATCCTCGCTGATTCTACTTTCCCTGATGATGGCATCACCCAGTTCATAGACATCCAGGGTATGCGAACGATCAATGAACGAAGAGATGAGCAGGCGGAAATTCTCGAGCTTCGTCTGCGTACCCTTGTTGACATTCAGTCCGTAATGTTCCACATTACCTATCACCTCCCAGAAACTCACCTGGTTCTGATGGGCACAATCGGCAATCTTCATCACGGTAGTAGCACCGATGCCACGAGCCGGATAATTGATGATACGCTTGAAAGCCTCCTCATCGTCAGGATTGGCAACGAGACGGAAATAGGCGATGATATCCTTGATTTCCTTACGCTGATAGAAACTCAATCCGCCGTAAATACGATATGGAATGCCCTGCTTTCTGAATTCCTCCTCGAAGCTGCGGCTCTGGGCATTGGTACGATAGAGAATGGCAAATTGATCGTATCCGCAATCATCCTGCCGCTTGATGCGCTGGATATTCTTCGCCACAATCAGCGCCTCCTCCTTGTCGCTGTAGGCTGGCTTATACAGTATCTTCTCTCCTTTATCATTTTTGCTGAACACCTCTTTCTGAATCTGATTGCGGTTATGATGAATCAGACTGTTGGCAGCCTCCACGATGGTTTGAGTAGATCGGTAGTTCTGTTCCAGTTTAAAAAGTTGGGTTCCAGGCAATTGTTTCTGATAATTCAATATATTGTCGATGTTGGCACCACGGAAGCTGTAGATACTCTGCGAATCATCACCCACGGCACAGACACGCAGTTTTTCCTTACAGAGCTGCATCACGATAGACATCTGCACATGGTTGGTATCCTGATACTCATCCACCAGGATATAATCGAACCTGCCGGCATACTTCTGTCTGATTTCCTCGTGATCTCTGAAAAGCTGGAAAGTAAGCATCAGGAGATCATCAAAGTCCATCGCATTAGCCTGACGGCAACGCTGCACATAAGCCACATAAATCTTTCCGATGGCAGGCATCTTGGCACGCTTGTTCTGCTCCAGGATGCCAGGGTCGCTATCGTAGGCTTCAGCAGTTACCAGGTTGTTCTTAGCCATCGAAATCCGGGCGTGAACAGCAGCAGGCTTATAGACCTTGTCATCCAGTCCCATCTCCTTGATGATTGCCTTCAGCAGTGAGCGTGAGTCACTTTCATCATAGATGGTAAAGTTATTATTGAAACCGATATGCTCAGCTTCAGCACGGAGAATACGGGAGAAGATGCTATGGAAGGTACCCATATAGAGATGCTGGGCGAGGTCATCGCCCACCAGTTTTCCAATACGTTCCTTCATCTCCCTAGCCGCCTTATTGGTAAAGGTAAGTGCCATGATGCTCCAAGGCTTCATGCCCTGGCTCAGGAGATAGGCAATCTTATACGTAAGCACACGCGTTTTGCCCGAACCTGCACCAGCAATCACCAGCGAAGGTCCGTCAATATACTCTACCGCAGCACGCTGCGCATCATTCAAGTCGTTCAATAAATCCATTAATCAATATTTGAGGTCAAAAAACATTAACCAGTTTGAGCAAAACTATAAATTATAAACTATAAATTATAAAAACCATCACTTCCCCCTATATCCTCCTACAGCCGTGCTTGGGTCGTAGTCTTCACCCTCACGAGGGAATGAAGGGATGAATTTCATCTGATGTTCAATCTGGCGCTGGCGCTTCTTCATATAAGCACTCGGATACAGGGAACTGAACTTTCTAGGATTAGGCAGCGTAGCAGCTATCAGGGCACACTCGCCACGGAAGAGATCCTGCGCTTTCTTGTTGAAATGATATTCAGCCACAGCATCGACACCATAGATTCCCGGTCCCATCTCGATACTGTTGAGATAGACCTCCATGATGCGCTGCTTGCTCCACATCATTTCAATGAGAAAGGTGAAATACACCTCAAATCCCTTGCGGGTCCAGGAACGGCCCGGCCAGAGGAATACGTTCTTGGCGGTCTGCTGACTGATGGTACTGGCACCATGCACCTTACCGCCACGGGCATTATTTTTGGCAGCACTCTCGATGGCATTGAAGTCGAAGCCATGATGCTTGAGGAACCGGGCATCCTCGCTCGCCATCACCGCCACAGGCATGTGAGGGGAGATCTTATCCATCGAAACCCAGTGATGATGCAAGGTAATACTTTCACCATCAGCTACTTGCTGAAAACAGCGGATGATCATCAACGGAGTAACATATACCGGAATAAAACGGTAGGCTACTACAGCAAGAATGGTGGTACTGAAAAACAGCACCACCACCCATCTTACGATATTTCTGATCTTTTTTAAAATCATCTATCTTCTTTTTCCCTTATCGGGAACCTCATTCGTTTTTACTTCAATGTACCATTGTTAGCAGCATTCACCATTGCCTGGCTAGCATACATGTAAACCTCTACACGACGATTCTGAGCGCAGGCTGCTGTAGTATTCACCACTGGATTAGCAGAACCCAAACCCTCTACGCTCTTGATCTGGCTGTTCGCAACACCGCATGACTTCAAGTAGGTAGAAACGGCATTGGCACGATTCTGGCTCAAAGGCAAGTTGATGCCATCATTACCTGTAGCATCGGTATAACCCTGGATAGCTACCTCGCAGTCGGCATTGTTCTTCAAAACCTGGGCAAACTGAGCCAAGTCGTTCTTAGCGCTTGCATTGAGCGCATATTTGTTGGTCTGGAAGAGGATACCAGAATCGAAGGTTACCTTGACAGCTGTCAAACCATTGGCATCTGTAACGGTAGAAACCTGCGCATTCTTCACAGCCTCTGCCTCAGCCTTCACCTTATCCATGTGTTTTCCAATCAAGTTACCCGCTGTACCACCCACGGCAGCGCCGATGGCAGCGCCTACTACAGCACCTGTACCACGATGGCTATTGTTCAGCAAACCACCAACGAGTGCACCCAAAGCAGCACCAGAACCAGCACCTACGGCAGTACCTGTCTTCTGACTGGTTCCACAACTTCCCAAAACGAGCAGCATTGAGAGCGCTGCTGCAGTAAATTTCATCTTTTTCATACTATAATTCTCCTATATTTATGTTATTTAAATGCAAAGATACGTCTTTTTTCTCCAATATGGAGGGTTTTCTAATATTTTTTTGTAATTTTGCATGCAAATTTAAGGGTATTTGTCCAAATGACGAAAGGAAATCGCCTATTTCGGGGCGGAAATTCCCTATTGGGCGTGTTTTCAAGCCCAAAATATCTAGCAGAATTTAAAAACAAAATATATAATTAGTAATATGGCTAAAGAACTTAAGAATTTAACCAAGCGCGCTGACAACTACAGTCAGTGGTACAATGATTTGGTAGTAAAGGCTGACCTCGCAGAGTTGTCACCAGTTCGTGGTTGTATGATCATCAAACCATACGGCTACGCAATCTGGGAGAAGATGCAGCAGCAGCTCGACAAGATGTTTAAGCAGACAGGTGTACAGAACGCATACTTCCCTCTCCTCATCCCGAAGAGCTTCTTCTCTCGTGAGGCTGAGCACGTGGCAGGTTTCGCCAAGGAGTGTGCTGTGGTTACTCACTATCGTCTTCGTTCTACAGAGGATGGTACAGAGGTTGAGGTGGATCCTAATGCCAAGCTCGATGAGGAGCTGATCATCCGCCCTACTTCAGAGACCATCATCTGGAACACATATAAGAACTGGATTCATTCATGGCGTGATCTCCCTATCCTCTGCAACCAGTGGTGTAACGTAATGCGTTGGGAGATGCGTACCCGTCCATTCCTCCGTACTTCTGAGTTCCTCTGGCAGGAGGGGCATACTGCTCATGCTACCAAGGAAGAGGCTGAAGCAAAGGCTCAGGAGATGCTGAAGGTATATGCTGAGTTCGCTGAGAAGTATATGGGTGTGCCTGTATTGCAGGGTGTGAAGAGTGAGACAGAGCGCTTCGCCGGTGCTCTCAACACTTATACCATCGAGGCAATGATGCAGGATGGCAAGGCGCTGCAGAGCGGTACTTCTCACTTCCTGGGTCAGAACTTCGCCAAGAGCTTCGATGTTACCTATCTGAATAAGGAGAACAAGCCTGAGTATGTATGGGCTACTTCATGGGGTGTTTCTACCCGATTGATGGGTGCCCTCATCATGGTTCACAGCGATGACAACGGTCTGGTATTGCCTCCAAAGCTGGCTCCTATCCAGGTGGTAATTATTCCTATCAACAAGGGCGACGAGCAGTTGGCTCAGATTACTGCCAAGCTGCAGCCTGTTATCGACCAGCTCCGCGAGTTGGGCATCAGCGTGAAGTATGATGACAACACAGCGAAGCGTCCTGGCTTCAAGTTTGCTGACTACGAGTTGAAGGGTGTACCTGTTCGTCTCGCTATGGGTGGTCGTGACTTGGAGAACAACACCATAGAGATCATGCGTCGTGATACCTTGGAGAAGGAGAACGTAAGCTTCGACGGCATTGTAGAGCGCGTGAAGGATATGCTGGAAGATATCCAGAAGAACATCTTTGAGAAGGCTCGTGCTTACCGTGATGCTCACGTATATGAGTGCGACAACTACGAGGAGTTCAAGGAGCGTGTAAAGAATGGCGGTTTCTTCCTCTGCCACTGGGACGGTACAGCCGAGACCGAGGCAAAGATCAAGGAGGAGACTCAGGCTACCATCCGTTGCGTGCCTTTCGCTTACGAGCAGACTCCTGGTGTTGATATGGTGAGCGGCAAGCCTGCCGTAGCTCGCGTTATCATCGCAAGAAGTTATTAATTATTTAAAAAACGGTGTCGGGAGATTTCCGGCACCATTCAATATCAAATATGAAGCAGTTGATACTCTACATCATTTTTCTGATGTCCATGGTCTTCTCAGGCTATGGAGAGGTATCTGCTGCTTCTGTTTCCAAGGTTACACCTCACCAGCAGGAGCAGGATGCCCAGCTGGAAGATGCATCCAATGCCGCCTATCGGGTATGCAGCAGTCGTCCACAGCGTTTGTTGCCAAGTGGCAACATACATGGCAACCCATCTGCAAGCAGTAGATTGCTAATCCATAGAATCCGTTTTTTATCATCCCTTTTATCAGTCATAGAAGGTGCGAAGGAGCCTTTCCGCCAGGAAACTGCCCCTATCCACTTTGATGTCGCCAGCAAGTATTATGTCATTTGCCTGCGGCATCTTATCTGTTAGTTCTTCTTTTTATATTTTACAAAAAACAGATTTATATATATATTTAAAGAAGAAAATAAGATTATGGCTAAGATTAATCATTTAGATATGGGTGCAGAAGTATTGGCACTCGACGATGTACAGGAAAAGAAGGGTTTCATGGGTTTGACTATCAAGTTGATCTACAAACCAACCAACAGTGCTATCAAGATCAAGGAGAAAGAATACTCTGCAGAGGATGGCAAGAAGCTCATCAACATCCTTAATTCTACCCCTAGCGAGGTAGAATCTTCTATCCTAAAATCCGCAACTATCATCCAATACACGATTAAGGGTAGATTTATGAGTCGTTAGTAGCAGCTTTCAGTAAAAAGCAACAGCACAACATCAATATGTAGCCACC
>NZ_QSIG01000069.1:0-11778 GCF_003468525.1 Prevotella sp. AM34-19LB
GATTACATACTGCTTATCAGCTCAAGGGGATTCCTGATTCCATATCCAAGTATGCCCAGCTGTTTGTCAATGCCAATGATTCTTCCTATAGGCATAGCACTGTGGAGTCTATGTATAATATACAATCCATGTATGATTATCAGCATTACCAGCAGCGAGCTTTGAAAGCACAGACGGAGAATCAGCTGCTGTGGTTATCTATGGCTTTGGGGACCGTTGTCTTGTTTCTTGTTGCAGTTGTTGTCTTTTTGCAAGCAGATGAAGCGGAGAAAGGCAGTATTGGTTGGAATAAACGCAGACTATAATAAGGTGCTTGATGAGTATAAGCGTTCTGTTGCCGATTTGAAAATGATAGAAAATAATTTTGAACAATATAGGCAGAAGAAAGAACAGGAAATCCAGCAGATGAATCTGGCTCTGAATTCTTTTCATCAGGTTGGTGAAAATGAGAACTGGATGACGGAGATTAGCTTACTTGATAATGAACTGGTGAATCATTTCCATGCGCAGGCAAATGGAGTGAGTTGCAAGATCTCAGATAGTGAATGGGAAAAGTTGAAATCATTGGTCGAAAAGCAACAGCCTGATTTCATTCGCTTCATTTCTGCTCCGAGCAAAGGATTAACAGACAGGGAATATCTTGTAGTCATATTGGTAAAACTACATTTTATCCCTTCTGAGCTGTCTCTTTTATTGGGTGTCGGGGCGCAGCAAATAACTAATATCCGTTCGAAAATCAACAGCAAGCTATTTGGTAAAAGCGGAGCCAAAACCCTTGATGCCAATATCTGGAGGATATAATAGCCATCAGTGTAAAAAATGTAATATGATGTGTAAACTTCTTATCTACAGTATATCAAGCTATGTTAAAAAAAGTATCGCGTGAAAAAATATAACCAAAAAATCGTCTCGTAACTTTATTTTTTATATCTTTGCTCCCAAAAATGAAGTTATAAGGTTGTTGGTATCGGTTATGCCCATTTTCCTTAATCAGATACTTTGGCTTTGCCGACAGACCTTGCTACGATAGAGAACTAACAAGCATGTGTATTAATTAAAATTGATAAGATGAAACATATTAGCTTAAAAACATTGCTGGTTTTTACCTTTTGTGTAATGAACTTAATAGCCGTCGCTCAGCCTGCTGGTAGAACGATAGAGTTGATTGGCTTTGTGATGGATTCATTTACTGATTATGGCTTGGAAAAGGCTAAAGTAACATTGATGTCAACAGACAGTACTGTTATAGATACAATGTCTGTGAGAAATGAACATCCTTCTGGTTATATGGTTGCTTCTTCTTTTTCCTTCAAAGTTCCTGCTAAGGTTGAATCATATATCATAAAGGTAGATTGTGAAGGCTACAAGTCTATTACGACCAATTACAAATTAAAGCATACGGCAAGAGTCTTACGGCGGTGGATTCCAGCTATAAAACTGGTAAGGCTTAAGCCTAAACATAGCCTGACTGGTGATAATGAGTTGGGTGAGGTAACCGTACGTGCTACCAGAATCAAGTTCTTCCACAAAGGAGATACCTTGGTGTATAATGCAGACGCATTCAACCTGCCGGAAGGTTCCATGCTTGATGAGTTGATCAGGCAGATGCCGGGTGCAAGAATTGAAGCCAATGGAGAAATCTTTATTAATGATCAGAAAATAGATTACCTTACTTTAAATGGCAAACAGTTGTTTAAGGGAAATAATCTGGCTTTGTTGGAGAATATGCCGTATTATACGGTAAAAAGTCTTAAAGTCTTTGAGCAGAGTAAAGAAAAGAATCGCAACCTGAATACAAAGACAGACTTGAAAGACTATGTGATGGATGTTCTCTTGAAAAAGGAATATAGCCAAAATAATTTCGGAAATATAGAAGCAGGTGTCGGTACTAATGACAGATGGCAGGTAAGAGGATTTGATGGGTATATGAAAGGTTCTGTAAATGCTTCTGCATATGCTAACCTTAACAACGTCAATCAGTCGAGCGTGCCTGGTAGCGATGGATCATTTTGGGATTCAGACAGCCCAAAATCAATTATGAACACTAAAAAAGTTGGCGTGAGTACTATTGCAGAGAAAACTGGTGGAACTTTTTACGTTTCTACAGATTTGGCTGCTCAATGGCAAGGCGTAGATTTGGATGAGCAAAAAAAACAGATCAGCATATTGCCTCAGACAAACATCAATAAAATATTTCAGAATTTAAATGACAGCAGGAATTCTTCCTTTAGTTTGAATAACAAGGTCACGAAGATGGGTATTTCCTATTTTCAATTTCATACTATGGTGGATTATGGCAGGAGCAAAAATGATGACTTGAACAAATATGCGCTGTTTGATAAGGATATACCTTCAAATTCATCAGTGTTGCAGCTTTTTGATGCTATAGATGAAGGTGGCAGAAATGCCTTTGACTATTTGCAGAATTATTCTATCAATAAGGCGAATAACAGAGCACATAATTTTAGACTTCGTGAAAATATAGAAATGTCGCAAGCCTTGGCCTGGGGCGATGATCTCATTTTTCATGCCGATGCTTCATACTCAGACAATAACCAAAAACTAGGAGAAAATAGTCATATAACCTATTATCTCCCGGTAAATGATTCTATTGTCTCTTATGTAGCCAATGATAACACCAAGACGAAATCTTATTCATATACATTGGAAGGTTTTTATCATTTTAACTTCTTGAATAATATGAGTCTGGAAATCGGATACCGTTATACCCAGGGTAACGAGTCTGTTTCACGTCAGCGTACCTTGGATGATCTGTACGATGCCAATAGTTATCATTCCAACAGCCTGTCCAGGGAGCACAAGCCTATGGTAAACTGGGAGTATAAAAAGGGTAAGTGGCAATTGATAGCGGGCTTTGATGTGCGTATGCTTAGCAAGAATATGAGTTATAGTAACTCTTCGGTAGATACTACTCTTACGAGGAGTTATGTTGATCTGTGTCCAAGATTCCGACTCAAATGGCAGGGAAAAAATTCCAGGATTCATTTCTTCAACAAATTGGAATCCTATCGCAAACCATCTGTGTTAAACTTGGTTGAAACTATAGATTCATCTCATCCGCTAGTGATGTCAACCGGTAATGGTAGATTGAAAAAAGAATCGATGTACGATTATCAGTTTACCTATGCATGGCATAATACTGAACGCCAGTGGGATGTAAACTTTTCGTCGCAGTCTCAGTTTATGCTTAACATGATAATAATGTGTTCATTGTACGATGATAAGAATGGTAACTCTCTTGTAATTCCCCAGAACGTGAAAGGGACTTGGGCGTCATGGAATCGTTTGTATGTTGATAAGGGATTGGGAAAATCGAGGGCATGGAATATCAACAATGAAATTGTTTATAGGAAAGATGTTACGACTCTTATGTCTGGGCATATGAATGAAGGTCTTCAGACTAGCAAAAAAAAGCGAGATATCATTGATGAAACAGCTAGATTAGTCTTTCAGCATAAGGAGTTAACGTTGAAATTAAATGCAGGTTTTAGCTATAATAGTACAAGAAACAAGCTGAATTCCGTTAATTACGATGCCTGGGACATAAGGTATGGTTTTAATCTTGCATGTCGCCTGCCATGGGATATTAAGTTCTCCGGCGACTTGACTTCCTTGACGCGTAAAGGTTATAAATTAGAGGAAATCAATAAGACAAGAGTTGTAAGTAACATTTCCTTGTATAAGACATTCTTGAAAGGTAAGATTACCGTTCAATGTAAGGCTTATGACATATTCCATCAGTTGACTAATTTCGATAATGGATTTTACGAACAGGAGTTGACTGAGGCGACATACAATTGCATCCCTCGTTATGGAATGATTTCCATAGGATACAGATTCGGAAAAAAGTAACTGATTATGATTAAAGGCTTTCCCCATTATCAGCAACTCGACGAGATGGACTGCGGTTCCACCTCGTTGCGGATGATAGCGAAATATTACGGTAAGGAGTATTCGGCAGAGATGTTGCGCAATCATTGCTGCATGTGAATACCCGAATTGACATTGCCCTGATTTCAGACTTCCTGGTCAAGCTGATGAAGATGACGCTCCATTTCTTCGATACAAAGAAGATTGGCGACCTGATGCAGCGCATAGAAGATCATTCCCGCATAAAATCGTTCCTGATGGGCAACTCGCTGGGGTTCATCTTTTCTCTTGCCAACTTTGTCGTGTTTTCAGTTGTGCTCGGTTATTATAGCCTTCTCGTGCTTGGTGTGTTTTTGCAGGAAAACACCTTATATATATTATGGGTTGCATTCTTCATGAAGTATCGCCGTGAATTGGACTATAAGCGCTTCAGCCAGTCGGCTACCGAACGCAACAAGATGATTCAGCTGATACAGGGAATGCAGGACATCAAGCTTAACAACTGTGAGCGTCAGAAGCGCTGGGAATGGGAATCAGCTTCATCCAGTCTATCCAGGATGCCAAGATTAGCCTGGAGCGACTGAATGAGATTCATTCACAGCCTGATGAGGATACTGACCTTGATGACAAGGTTAGCGAACTGCCTGAGGACAGGACCATCCGTGTAGAACACGTTACCTTCAGCTATGATGGTGCAGAGCGTAACTATGCCCTCAATGACGTCAGCCTGGAAATACCAGAACGTAAGGTGACGGCGATTGTGGGAGAGAGTGGTTGTGGCAGCGCATCGCCTGAGCACCGTAAAGAATGCCGACCAGATATTGGTAATGCGGCATGGAGTAATAGTGGAGTGTGGAACTCATCAGGAGCTGCTGGCAAAGAAGGGTTATTATTACGAGTTGGTGAAGAATCAATTATAGATGGTGTAAAAAGAAGGCTAATTTCCTGTAACTATTCTGCGCGAAATCCCTAGGAACCTGTCGTAATCTCAACAAAAAAGCGAGATTACGACAGATTTTTCGCTTAAAAGTTGTCGTAATCTAACATTTTTTGTAACTTTGCGACAGGTTTCACTAATATAAGACAAATATGAAGGAGAATATTATAGGCAGAGAACAAGAGATTGAAAAGCTTGAAAACTATATTTCAAGCCGTAAATCTGAATTTATAGCCATCTATGGCAGACGACGTGTAGGCAAGACTTTTCTGGTAAAAGAACTGTTTGAAAACCGGTTTGCATTCCGCATCACAGGCAAAGACAATGTTTCAACCAAGGAACAGCTAGCAAGTTTCAGCTTCGCACTCAACGACCAGTTAGGCATAGAGACAGATGCCGCTAATTGGCCGGAAGCCTTCCGACTTCTTCAGAAAGCATTGGAAAAGATGCCAGAAGGAATAAAGATTATCTTCTTCGATGAACTTCCCTGGTTCGACACGTATGCTTCCCATTTCGTCAGCGCTCTGGAACATTTCTGGAACGACTGGGCTTCCTACCGCAACGACATCAAACTGATAGCCTGCGGAAGTGCTACCACCTGGATGCTCAACCAAGTTATCAATTCACGAGGAGGACTCCACAATCGCATCACCCACAATATTCTGCTATCACCTTTCAAGCTGCATGAAGTAGAAGAGTATTTCAGAACGCAGGGCTTCTATTATGAACGTCCGGAAATCGTCGAATGCTATATGACAATGGGCGGCGTGGCTTATTACCTATCTCTTTTCGAGAACAACAAAAGCGTGGCTCAGAATATTCAGCAACTTTGCTTCACACGTGGCGGAGAACTCACCGAAGAGTTTGACCGACTGTTCAATTCGCTCTTCAAGAAAGCCGACAATCATCTTGCCATCGTCACAGCCTTGAAGAACAAGGGTAAAGGCATGACCCGACTTGACCTGCTGGATGCTACGGGATTGGCTAACAACGGAAAGTTCAGTCTGATACTCAAGGAACTGGAGCAATGTGATTTCATCCGCAGCTACATCCCGTTCGGCAAATCAAAGAAAGATATGATGTATCAGTTGATAGACCCCTTCTGCCTGTTTTACTTCAAATTCATGCATAACAAGGGTTCATATCTCGACAACTATTGGGTAAAGATACAGACCACACCAGAGTATGAATCATGGTGCGGCCATGCCTTTGAAATCGTATGCCTTCACCACATCAACGAAATAGTCAAGGCGCTGGGCATAGACGGCAGCATCAACACCCCCTGTTCATGGTCTTACCGACCTACCTCCAAAGTCATGGCAGACGAGGAGGCTGATGAAGACCTGAAGCATGGAACACAGATAGACCTGCTGATAGACCGTTCTGACAGATCGATTTCTATTTGCGAAATGAAGTATTGCAATGGGGAATATGAAATCAGCAAGGCATACGATGCACATCTGGCACACCGCCTAAAGGTATTCAAAAAGGTGACGAAGACGACCAAAACGCTCATTCCAACCTTTGTCACGCCACATGGCCTATATAATAATATGTATGCAAGAAAGATCAACAGGCAGGTAACAGGTAACGATCTGTTTGAAAAATAAGGCATAAGCTCAGCACATTTCAGGAAGAAAACCGACGCTAGTATCTGACAACTCCAAAAACCTAGAGGAAAAAGTTGTTGTTATAAAGGAAAATCTCCGTTCAAAAGTATTGAACCGCCGTTCAAAAGCTTTGAATGTACATTCAATACTTTTGAACGAAGATTTTCCCTAATGATAAAAACATATTGATCGTGCAGGAAATACTATTTCCATTAGAAGAAGAAATACTATTTCCATAAGAAGAAGATATTCGGCTATCATCCCACAAACTTACCAGCCATAAGTGGGTTTTCTTGATACTTTGATGTTATCAAACGTTAAATATAGCCTATTCAAAGACTTTTTCTACAAAAATATGCGAAAAGAACGAAAGTTTTGTGTATATTTGCCCCCACTTAAACAAAATTAAAAACCACGAAGGACAGACCTACATCTCTAAACGACTTGGTATGATCAGCCCTCACTGGTTCTAATTTTACCTATCAATAATATAACAATTTTGCAGTCCCAATAAAAAGGGGCTCTAAAAACTCTAAACTTTATGATATGAAGAACGAGAAGAAAAAACAGAAGGAGAATTTAAGGCTTCTCAGAAGCTATTCTCTGTGTGCGTGTATGTTCTTTTTGGGTGGAATCGCTTTTCCTATGCCTTCAAATGCATCTACTGCAACTGAACTGGCTACCCAGCAGAAAGGCAAGCAGATTTCGGGTACCATAACCGATAGCCATGGTGCGCCTGTAATTGGTGCAACCGTGCTCGAAGTGGGTACAACCAATGCTGCCATCACCGATCTGGACGGTCATTTCACTCTGAATGCACGTCCGGGTGTCAAGCTCAAGATTTCCTATATCGGTTTCAAAGACATTCTGGTAACCGTAGGCTCTACCAATGAGTACAACATCGAATTGAAGGAAGATACCGAAGCTATCGAAGAAATCGTTGTTGTAGGTTATGGTACTCAAAAGAAAGTAAACCTCACAGGTGCCATTGCCACCATTTCATCAGATAAGCTGGTCAACCGTACCAGCGCCAACGTAACCAACATGCTGGCTGGTCAGATGCCGGGTGTTACCGTTATCCAGAACAGCGGTCAGCCGGGTGCTGACAGCGGTCTGCTGCGTGTACGTGGTCTCGGAACTATGGGTAACGCCAGTGCAATGGTAGTTATCGATGGCGTTGAGTCATCGATGGGCAGCGTGGATCCTAACGATATCGAGAACATCTCTATCCTGAAGGATGCTGCGGCTTCTGCCATCTATGGTGTGCGTGCGGCAAACGGTGTGATTCTGATTACCACCAAGAAGGGTTCACGTGGCAGAGCCATCGTTTCCTACGACGGATACGTAGGTTGGCAGAGTGCAACCCGAATGCCTAAGTTCCTCGATTCATACGACTATGCAACCCTGATGAACGAAGCATACAGAAACGACGGATTGAACGAGCCTTACAGTCAGGATGCCCTGAAGAAATTCAAGGATGGTTCTGACCCGGATCATTATGCCAACTCCGACTGGTTGGGTACCTTGCTGAGCGAAAACGGTCTCTTCCACAACCATCACCTGAGCATCAAGGGCGGTAGCGACAAGATTACCTACTCTCTGGCTTTCAACTACCACGACAAGGACGGTTTGATAGAGAATACCAACTACAACAAGTTCAATGTACGTGCCAACCTGGAGGCTTATATCAACAAGCGCCTGAAGGTTACTACCAACATGGCAGTATATCGCAGCGTGATGACTGCTCCAGCAGAAGGCATCGACAACCTGATGCACTACGCATTCCGCGAGACTCCGGTAACTCCTATCCAGTTCAAGAACGGCAACTACGCCCTGTTCAAGAACGAGCATAACTCTGTAGCTTCTGCCCGAAACGGCGGAACCAGCAAGCAGATCAACAACAACTTCCAGGGTAGCCTGGGAATGGATCTCGACATCATCGACGGCTTGAAGTTGCGTGGTATTGCTGCCACCACATTCAACCTGCTGGATAATCCTACCCATTTATATACCCAGAGTTTCTACACAGCAGATTCAGATACTCCAGTCAAGACAACCCAGAACCAGCTGACAGAGTATGACGCCAAGAAGGTGGAACTGAACCTCCAGGCATACCTGGACTACAACAAGACCTTCGGTAAGCATACCGTAGGTGCATTGCTGGGTTACTCTCAGATTTACAACCAGATGCGCTACCTGCAGGCTTCACGAAAGAACCTGCCTAACTCAAATACACTCGACCAGATCAATGCCGGTGAAGTGACCACTCAGACCACTTACGGTACAGAGACAGAATACTCTCTGCGTTCCGTATTCGGCCGTCTGAACTATTCATACGATGACCGTTACCTGTTCGAGGCAAACCTTCGCTATGACGGAACTTCCCGTTTCCCAAAGAACAAGCGCTTCGGTGCCTTCCCATCATTCTCTGTAGGATGGAGAATCTCTGAGGAATCATGGTTTAATGTTTCTTGGGTAGATAACCTGAAGCTCCGCGGTTCATGGGGTCTCTTGGGTAACCAGGATACCGTTAGTTCTAACTATCCTTACCAGACCACCTACGAGTATGGCTACGACTACAGCTTCGGCAACACCCTGTATCCAGGTATCTCTATCGCCAGCACTATGGCTAACCGAGACCTGACCTGGGAGAAGACCAGTCAGTATGACTTCGGTATCGATGCTACCTTCCTGGGCAACAAGCTGACCTTCGGCTTCGACTATTTCCATAAGGAAACCCGCGACATCCTCCTGAAGCTTCCTATCCCTTATACCTTGGGTGTAGGTGCTCCTATGCAGAATGCCGGAAAGGTTCGCAACTCCGGTTTCGAGGTGCAGGTAGGTCATAACAACCGCATCGGTGACTGGACCTACAATGTTGGCGCTAACTTCAGCCGTGTATCTACCAAGATTCTCGACCTGAAGGGTGGTGACACTCCAGGACAGTCGGTAGGCGACCCATTGTGGGCTTACTATGGCTACGTATGCGATGGCATCTTCAAGGATGAAGCTGACGTAAAGGCTCATGTTCCTCAGGCTACCGGTACTCCAAAGCCTGGCGATCTGAAGTATAGCGACCTGGATGGTTCCGGCTCAGTAGATAGCCGCGACCGTAAGGTATTGGGGTCTTACTTCCCAAAGATCAACTTCGGTCTGAACTTCTCCGTTCAGTATAAGGGCTTCGACATGAGCGCCTTGCTCCAGGGTGCAGCCGACGTAAAGGGTATGCCAGTGCCAGAAATCAGATATGCATTCTACAATGGCGGTAAGGTGACCGATATTCACATGAACCGCTGGACCGAGAGCAATCCTAATCCGAATGCCTCTTACCCACGCTTGTCAATGAAGGATTCCCAGAACCGAGTAACTTCCAGCTTCTGGGTTCAGGATGCATCTTATGCCAAGTTGAGAAACCTGCAGGTAGGTTATACCCTTCCTAAGCAGCTGACATCTAAATATGGCATTAGCCGATTGAGAATATACAGTAGTATCGACAACCTGTTTACCATCACCAGTTTCGACGGCGTAGATCCAGAGGCAGTATCAGGTAACTACTATCCTCTTACAAGAAATTATTCATTCGGAGTTAATGTAACCTTTTAAAAACGAGTAGATTATGAAATTGAAATATCATTTTTTGAGTGGACTGATCCTTGCCTGCGGTCTGGGATTGAGTTCTTGCAACGATAGCTTCCTGGAGAGAAACCCAAAAGACCAGCTGTCTGACGTATCTTTCTGGAAGACTGCGGATGATGCAACCAAATATGCAACAGGTATCTACCTCTATCTGATAGAGCCGGAGAACCATACGATCATGACTGACTGCTATACAGACAATGCCATCCCGGTTCACGTAGGTGCTGAGCAGGGAGTCTTGTCAGCCGGTACAGCCGTATCGAGCAACCCTCACTTCCTGCAGCTCTGGCAAGCTGCTTACGAAACCATCCGTCGCTGTCTGATTTTCTACGAGCACATCGGAGAAGTTTCCATGAACGAGAAGGAAAAGGCGCAGCTCACTGCCGAGGTGCAGTTCCTCGAGGCTTTCGCTTACCACAACCTGTGGAAGTATATGGGCGGTGTGCCTATTTTGGATCATCCATTGCAGTTGAATGAAAAGTTGCCAGCCCGCAGTTCTGCAGATGAGACCTACGATTACGTGGTGAAGCTGCTGGATAAGGCGGCTCCTAATCTGCCGGAAATCCGTACTGCTGCCGACCATGGTAAGGCTAGTGCCGGTGCTTGCTACGCCCTGAAGGCCCGTATGGCTTTCTACAACCACAAGTACGATGTGGCTGAAGCTGCTGCCGAGCAGGTGATGCAGACCGGTAAGTTTGGTCTGTACCCTAACTACGGCGACCTGTTCCTGCCTGTAGCAGAAACCTGCAACGAGATTCTCTTCGACCGCGAGTATGTCGAGAATCCTAAGAATGGCAACGAGGGTAGCGTGATCGGTCTGTTCTTCTCGCCATGCGACTTCGGTGGCTGGGAGGCTTTGTCTCCTACACAGGATATGTAGATGCCTATCCATGTACCGATGGCAAGTCTATCGCAGAGTCTCCACTCTACAACCCAGCCAAGCCATTCGAGAACCGCGATCCACGATTGGCTTACTCTATCTTCTGGCCAGGAACCACCTGCGGTCCGATGACCTTTAATAATAAGTATATGGGTGACGGTAGCCATACCCGTACGGGATACTGCATGCGCAAGTACATCAATCCAGACAACTATGGAATCCAGAATTACGACTGGACCAACTTCATCTACATCCGCTATGCTGAGGTGCTTCTCACTTATGCCGAGGCTCGCAATGAGAACCTTTCAGCTCCAGATGCCAAGGTTTATGATGCAGTGAATCAGATTCGCCTGCGTGTGAACCTTCCTGGTTTGGAAGAGGGTCTCAGCAAGGATCAGATGCGCGATGCCATCCGCCTGGAGCGCCGTCTGGAACTGGCATTCGAGGGAATCCATCTCTTCGATACCCGTAGCTACAGAACTACAGAGAAGGATGTTACCAAGCCTGTATATGGCATCGATCCTGACGGAAAGAAGATTCTGATTGAAACTCGCAAGTTCAATCCTAACCGCGATTACCTCTGGGCTATTCCTCTGAAGGAAATCGACTTGTCACAGGGTGCCTTGAAGCAGAATCCTGGATGGGATTAATGATTCTCGACAGATAAACTGAATATAAAAGGAGGTTTGGCATAAGTCACATCCAATACGCCCTGAAAGGGCAGAAGCTCCTAGCCCAGGGCAGCGCCTGGGTTTTAGAACAAATATAAAAAAGTCGCCCTGAAAGGGCAAAAGCTTTCAATATCAAAGCTTTTGCCCTTTCAG